>CAYQXT010000140.1:0-8971 GCA_964421365.1 uncultured Bacteroidaceae bacterium | reverse complement strand
AAATAAATGAATTTTATATTTGTGCTGTTATTAAATAAATTAGCATAATAGAAATTGATTATTAATTTAAAAATGAAGAAAATGAGAAATTTAAATGTTTTGATAAAGGGAACTAGAGGTGTAGTGTAAATTTTAATCACTACATTAAGAATGTTAGATTAAAATTAATATTTTTATTATCAATAATTGATTTTAAATTTGTTATTGATAAAATAAAAATACTCGTTTTAATACTTACGTTAAGTACATTACCTGTATCTATTCAGAGTATCGATGAAACAACTGATATGTCGCTGTCGAAAAAAGTTCGTAGCTTTGAATATACACAAAAATGGCAAATTCAATATTTGCATGCTTTAAAGTATATTAAAAAGCATGAAGGTTATTCGCCAATAAAATATTATTGTGCCGCCGGCAAACCTACAATTGGTTACGGTCACATAGTATTAAATACAGAACATATACCAAATATATTGAACAGAAAACAGGCCGATTTGCTTTTACGTAAAGACTTCAACAGAGCATTAAGACTGACTGAACATGCTTTACCTAAAATTCATGGAAGTAAAAAAATTGCTGTTGCACACTTTATTTTTGCTCTCGGTATTGGCCGATTTTTACGTTCGGACTTACGAAAAACGATTATTAATAAAGATAGCACTGCAATCGACAGCGTCTGGCTGACTTATTGTAACTATCATGTTCCTTCGGGTAAAAAAATTCGTTCGGAATATGCTCTGAAAATGAGAGAATGGGAATTAAAGATGTTTAAGCAATAATAAATAATGATGAATGGTAAATAGTGAATTCTGTTTACAGCTAAAAAAACTATTTCCCAAACGATAGTATGCTAATGGATAGGTCACTTTTATTTACATAAAAACTATCAGGCAAATACCTGATAGTTTTTTTTCATTATTTCAAAGGTGCACCACAATTTTTACATTTTGTAGCGTCTGCATCGTTCATGGTACCACAGTACTGACATTTAATTTGTTTGGGTTTAGTCTGTGTCGTGGTGGTGGTTCCCGTAGTGTTTGAGGAAGAATTTGTAGTTGTGCTGTTTGTTGTAGTTGTTTGATTCTGCTTTTTCTGGTCGCGTACATATTTATCTATCGCCGAAACCACCCCTCTAACCGATTTAGAAGCTGAACTAAGTTTGGAGCCGGCACTATTCAGTGAAGACTCAGCATCCTGAACCGATAAATTTCCGGTAATGTAAAGTGCTTTTTCCGATTGGTCGATAGCACTATTCGCTTCTTGCAAAGCAATATTAATCCGATTATTAAAAGATTCAGCCGGAGCTACTTTTTTCATCAAATTATCTTTTTTGCTTCGAAGACTTGCGATATCACTTTTCAGAGAACTCAGCGTACCTAAAGCTCCTCTTCGGATGTAATTATTGGCCTCGGCCATCTTTTCGGCTTTTTGGTCTTCGTCTTTTATGCTTTTAGCAGCTTCCCATGATTTTTGAGCTTGTTCAAACTTATAATCAATCAATTGGACATAAGCAGGATAATCAGTTTTTAATTTGTTTACTATTTCCTGACTCTTTTTCCATGCTTTTTGCTCCCCTTCAACAGAAGGGCCACAGGCATATACAAAAATCATTAATCCCAGGATAAATAAAGCTGTTCTTTTCATTTTACTATTTTTTAAATTTTACTCAATTTACAAAAAAAAGAGAGAAAGTCAAGAAAAATAAAAAAAAATTTTATCTTTTCGGAAAATATAAAGCTATGCAAAACAAACTAAAGATAATCAATGATCCGGTTTACGGTTTTATTAAAATACCGACTGATTTCATTTTTGATATTATTCAACATCCTATTGTACAAAGACTAAGACGGATAAAACAACTTGGTCTCAGTGATTTAGTCTATCCGGGTGCTATGCATACTCGTTTTCAGCACGTTTTAGGGGCTATGCATCTTATGGATCAAGCCATTACCGTTTTAAAATCTAAGGGAGTAGAGATTACTGAGATAGAGAAAGAGGGGGCTCTGCTGGCCATTTTATTACACGATGTAGGTCATGCTCCTTTTTCGCATTCAATGGAGTTTCAGTTAATTGAAAATGTACCCCACGAAGCGCTTTCTTTATTTTTCATGGAACAATTAAACAAAGAATATCCGGGGCGTTTGGCTATATGTATTGCCATTTTCAAAAATTCCTATCCCAAAAAATTCCTGCATCAGTTAGTATCCAGCCAATTAGATACAGACCGAATGGACTATTTACGTCGTGACAGTTTTTATACTGGTGTGGTAGAGGGAGTTATAGGGTCTGAGCGAATCATAAAAATGCTCACAGTACATAATGGCGATTTAGCCATAGAGAATAAAGGCATTTATTCGGTAGAAAAGTTTCTTATCGCCCGGCGTTTGATGTACTGGCAGGTATATTTGCATAAAACAGTGGTTGCCGCAGAATTGCAGCTTATCCATATCATAAAAAGAGTGAAATTTTTAATGACGCAAGATCAGAATATTTTTATTCCAGAAATATTAAAACCTTTCTTGTGGGGCAAAATAAAGAACATAGAAGATTTAAGCAAAAAATTCCAATTTTCGGGCAAAAAATTAAGTGCGGCAGACTTATACACCTTATTAGATGATTCTGAGATTGTTTCTGCTCTTAAGCACTGGGCTTATCATTCGGATAAAATCTTAAGTTATTTTTGTTCTAATTTACTCAAAAGAAAATTAATGCGTCTAATTATTTTTGATTCCTTACCAGATGATATTCACCTGAAAATAAAAAGTGTTGAGAATTGTTTGAAAGATAAGTATGGATTTAAGAATGAAGATTTACCTTTTATTTATGCCCATGGTACGATAAGCAATAAGGCTTATAAAATCACTAATGAGAGAATTAATATTATCTATAAAAATGGAAAGGTTCTGGATATCACAGAAGCCTCTGATATTTCTAATTTAACTGCCCTAAGCCGAAGCATAACCAAATATTATCTTTTCTACCCCAAAGGTTGTGATGAATTGAAAAGGAAAGAATGAAATCATCGAAAAACGATATAACATCAATATAATATTATATACCAAACCCTTATCCGGTTTCAGAGATAGTAGCGGGTTTGGTATGAATAACCTAAAAAAAACTTACTGGAGAATTATTTTTTGTTTGTATTGCATATTCCCTTTGCGTGCAAGCAAAAGATAACAGCCTTGTTTTAAATTTTCAAGATCATAGATATTTAAGTTGTCATCTTTTATTTTGAATTGCATCAATTTTTGACCGCTAATCGAAAAGATTTCTAAATTGCCATTGGTATAAATTCCTTTTTTTTGTTTCAAGAATATCTTTTTTTCAGAAGCATAGATTTTAATATCTCTATCGTTTTTTTTATCTCTGTCTATTTCTGTATTATTTTCATTTATAGAGGAGAAATTACCGATGTGAATAATAAAGCGTTCATTAAATTTTCCTGCTTCACTATTAAAAAGATATTTATTTTGATTTTTTAGATTTATAGCTCTATTTTCGTAGCTATCGATTAGATAGATAGGCTTCTCAATATTCTGTAGTCCTCTGAAATAAAAAGTATGTATGCCGGCAAGCGATGTTTCAAAGCCTAAATTTATTTCTACTGTATCTTCTTCTTGAATAGGAGGGAGGCTCTGTATGGCCATTTCGGTTTTACCCATTAAACTGTAAAAAGCAAATTTACCGTAGGCATATTGGTCGCGTAATTTATAGGCATCAAAATTAGAGTCAAAATTTTTACTGGCATTTTCTAAAAAAGCAAGGAGAGTTTCGTTGTATTTTCCTTCTGGATTTTTTATGGCCAGTGCAATTTTGGCTTCTTTATTTTGTTTTTCGGTTGATTTGAAGAAGTAACTATTTTCCGTTTCGCGCATACTATTTAGGTATTGAACATTTCCGCCGCTACCCGAGACATGTACAAAGAAAGCTTGCCCAGAGCTAATGTATTTGTCGGGGATTACCGAGCCACTTCCAGTTCCTACAAAACCGGCCGAATTGTAATAGGCATATAACGCGCTATTGTCGCCAAAACCTCCGGTTCCTGCCTCATCCCAAAGATAAATTGTTCCATCGATTATTCCATTTGTGTTTGCATTTAAGTTGATAAAGGCATCGGCATTAAGGCCCGAAGGATAAGGATTTCCGATTAGATTCCATCCTTCGCGGGCAGTTCCGGCAGCCGATCCTGTTGTGTGTGTTACAGCAATGCTAATATCTCCTGAATTAAGATTTCCTCCAGTGATTGCTACTACATTATCGCCAAATCCAGAATTAAGATAAGCATAGCCTTTGGCTGGAGTTAGGGTTAAACCACTTTTGTCGGCATTATAGGCATAGGTCCATCCGGCTTTCCAATCGGCATCGATATTGGTTTCATCGTAGGAATAAAAGTTAGGGTCGAAATAGCCTCCGGTATAGCCTTTTGTAAAGATGTCGCTATTTGCAGAAGCTATGGGCATAGATAAATAATGCCATGCTTCTCCGGTGATGTAACGCTGCACGGTTGTTGTCTGGTTAGTACCTAGCATATTCAATCCTTTTCCGGCCGTAATATTGGCCTGTGTATTCAAATCTGTAAAGCTACCGGTCTGAACAGCAGATGATTTGATTAAGACATTTCCGTAAACATCTAGTTTAAAACCGTCATTTAGGCTTAGATTTGCTCCTTCTTCGATGGTTAGATTATGGGTGGAGGCATCGGCAGAAATAATTGGGAAATTTCCTCCTCCGGTAGGGTTACTGGGGATAATGGCTTCTAAAGTGCTTGATGGTACTCCTCCAGACCAGTTTGCAGCAGTAGCCCAATCGGTATTTTTGAGTAAATCATCTCCTTCCCAGATATTTCCTACGCTTAGTTTGAAGCTGTGTGTCGTTTGGCATAAATTTACATCGGTAGCAATTAATTCTATCGTTGAATAGCCATATTGACTACTGGCCGGTAAAATATTTATATCGGAAGAACCGGCGCTAATAGCACTAATAACAATGTGTGTATTATCATTGGGCACAAGGTTTGTATTAGAAGAGCTGTGGCTCAGAGTTATAGCATCTCCATCGGTATCGCTTATTCCAAAAGTACGTGCTCCTGTGCTTGCATTGATAGCAATAACGGTATCTGTTAAATTGGAAGTACTTAAGCTTGGTGCATGATTATTTATAACAGAGAAAATAACATTATCGGAATTATTAGAAAAATTATTATCAATTTCTAAAGTAGAGGTAATATTGGCATAAGCTGTTATGGTCTCAGCAGCACCACTGTTTGTTTGTATATTTCCGTTAATGGTAAGGGTATAGCTACTTCCGGCTGGAATAGCAGGAATTGTCCAGAAGCCACTTATTTTATTATAATTTCCGGCATTGAAACTGCTGGAGATATAATTAAAATTTGTGGGAAGAGCGGCTTTTGCTACAACATTTTGTGCTTGCTTAGGGCCATTATTGTTAATTTTTATGTTTAGGCTTACGGGGCTGCCCATGCAGATACTTCCCGTAACCTTAGAATTTATGGTAATGCTCAAATCACTTGTATCAGATGGGGCTTCTCCAAAAAGTATAACCCGGTTCATGTCTCTACCATTTACCAATAGTCGTCCATTCAGATCAAAATTTACACTATATGGATGGTACATATTTAAGCTATCGGGAGTACTTTGGGCTGTACCATTGCTAAAAATATAGGACTCTGTAAAAGCATCCTGTGCGAGCACTTCATCGGCCAAAGCTCCATTTTCGGTGGGGACACGATTAAAAATAAGCACGCGGTTATTTCCCCAGTCGCCACAGGCCAGTTTTCCTTCGGGCGAAACAGTTACATTGGGCTGAAGGAATTTGTTAGCTGCGGTTCCGCCAGCACTTAGATTAAAGGTGGTTTGTCCAATTACATAATCGGCTGCTGCACCGTTAGTTGTAGGAATTTGATTAAAGATAAGTATCCGGTTATTTTGGTCATCGCTGATAAGTAGTTTTCCATCGGGACTAACGCCTGTATCCCATGGATAATTTAGATTACTGGAAGTAGAGTCGGCCAGGCTACTCACAAAATCGGTTTGCCCGATTACAACATCGGCAGAAGCTCCATTGGTAGTTGGTATTTGATTAAAGATTAGTACTCGGTTGTTATAGTGGTCGGTTACTATCATTTTACCGGAAATTGTAACAAGCACTCCGGTAGGACGATTGAATTTTGCTGCTGTTGTGCCCGAAGAGACCGTGGTAAAATCGGGTTGACCTATAACTATGTCTGCGGCTTGGCCGTTTACCGTAGGGATGCTATTCCATATTAATATGCGGTTATTGACACCATCGGCAATGATTAGTTTGTTTCCATCGGGCGAAAAGGCTAAAGCTGTAACTCCATTCAAACCATTTGATCCAGTGGCAGAAGCAGAGCTTATAAAATCTGTTTGTCCTAAAACAATATCGGCAGGGGCTCCATTAGAAGAGGGGATGTTGTTCCATAATAAGACTCTGTTTTTTGTTCGGGAGCCTACGACAAGTACATTTTTGGCACTTACGGCCGAGGATGAGGCTCCGGGTGTTCTGCGCTGTCCTAAATAGCTCGTTGAAATGTCGGAAGAAGTATCTGCCCAAGTTGTTTGCCCAATAAGTAAAGATGCTCCTTGCATGGTATTATAGGGTTGTAGGGCATAGGGAGAGAAGGTATAAATAAGTCCATTGCTCAGATAAGTATTGCTACGAATTGTATTGTTCGGAATGTCCATTGATACGGTAGCACTGCTTGCAGGTGTAACACTCATAAAAACGGTTTGGCACATTCCGTTGATGCCAATAGAGGCAGAACTTGTACTTGGTGTTTGTATTTGTCCATAAATAAATTCAATAACATGAGTGGTTTCGTATAATTTTACCTGAAAGTTTGCCCGAGCGCCTCCCCAGATAACATCTCGATATTCAATGGTAAATACTCGATTAGGTGATACATCATCTGTGCGATAAATAATAGAACTTTGTCCATCGGTACTAAGATTATCCCAGAGTGGGGCTATAAGAGGTTTATAAGAGGTACTCAAAAGTTCGTTTACATTGGCAATAGAAGTAAATGAAGGGCTTGTATTATAGAATTGTATCCAGCCGTATTTGGATACCCGAATTGAGGCGTAGATGGTACCGAGGTAATTAAAGTTAAAATCGGCAGGTAAGCTAATATTTGCTCCACCGTTTGCATCAAAAGATAAAACGGTTCCGGAAATATGGTTGTAATCAGTTGTTCCTGAAGAAAATCCATAATTTATATAAGGTTCTCCACTTAGATTAATATCATCGATAGTAAGTGCTGGATTATTTCCGAGGGAGTTGCCATCGTTAGTCCATTTATAGCCCATATAAAAACTTTTTTCATCAGCAGCCGAAAAATTGATACTTGCATTCTGGGAAGCTGCTTGTCCAGAGAACGTTGTGGGCATATCATAAATTACCTTTGAATTGGTGGAGTAGCCAACTTGCCCATAATCGGCTGCGGCTTCTCCATCAGCTTTCCATTTAAATGCCAAATTGAGATTACGATAGTTTCTACCGTCTATTTTGGCGTAATAATAGGCTGTTTTTTTGGCATCATCGGTATTGTTATAGCTGGCATCTGAGCTACCGTCATTAATGGTTAAGCCTTGTGTACCTGAGAGCGCTCCAACACCAGAACCAATTGCCCAATTATTTACCGAAGCTAACCACGGGATTTGTACCCATTGTTTGGTCACGGTATCATTGGTTTGGCTTAAATTTCCGGTTGTGTAAGACTCAAAATCTTCTGAAAAAACGGGGCAAGAACCGGTAGTTGTTAACCAGATTTTGTCTATGTTCCAGCCACTAAGTTCTTTGCCTGCATCACTGACGAGCTTAAAACGAATTTGAAAATTTGCATTTCCGGCTGCATAGCTCGATACATCTGTCTCGAAAGTAAGCCATGAATTTTGAATGTCGTCTGCTCCGGTAGTATTTTTACCAATAATAGTCCATGTTGTTCCGTTATAGACTTCTATTGTAGCTTGATCGTAAGTATAGTCTTCTACATTTAACCAATACTTGAAGTTTAAAATTACTTTTGTATAGCTACTGCAATCGATTACAGGGGATGTTGCAATACTTGTTGCATTGGGTGCATAATTCCCATCTGTTATTAAATCAGTTCCGATACAATTCGTTCTTTCGTAAGCTGCACTAGGGTCCGGATATCCATAGTAATTATCTCCTAATCCTTGGGGAGTAGTACGTTCAAAATCGCCGGAAAAGACCCATCCTTTATCGGTTTCAAAGCCATCGTACCAAAAGGTTTCTTGGCTATAAATTTTTCCTGTAAGTAGCAGGATAAATAAAATTGAGGTTAATTTTTTACAAATCATCTTTTTTCAGGTTTGAGCAAAAATAGAGAAGATATATTAAACTGAAAACTGAATTTTGATGAATACCCATATTTTTTGATGAAAGGTATATTTTTTTATGTTAAGTAAATTATCCTCTCTCTATTATTTATTTTTCCATACTCGCTGGTTATTCTTCAGCTCTTTATTGCGAAAGGCTTTTTCTAAATCTACCTGAAAATAATTGGCTAAATCCAGTAAATAGCTAAAAACATCGGCAAATTCATCTTCCAATTCGGGCTGTTTGTCTTTTTTGGCTTCTTCTGCATACAATCCTTGATGATTTCGCATGGCTTTAGCGAGCTCGCCTACTTCTTCAGCGAAAAGCAGGAACAACTCAGTGTAGGAATTTCTTGTCCAACCTCGTTCTTTACAAACGGTTTTAATGTAGTTCTGAAAATCTGAGATTATAGGTTTTTCAGGTAATTCTGCCATATACTTATAATTTTAATCCGGATTATATTCCAATTGTTCATCTTCATTATTCATTAACAAAAATTTAAGCTTTTGAATTTGTTCGTGCGTTCCGAGCGCAAATATTTTATAGCGTGAATCGAGTATGGTTTGTGGTGCTGGATTAAAATCGTAGG
>CAYQXT010000139.1:0-9005 GCA_964421365.1 uncultured Bacteroidaceae bacterium | reverse complement strand
TGTAGGTATTGCCAGTCATGCTTCAGCACGATATAAAATCGATTTTCATGGATTTTCGGAAAACCAATCTTCCAGTGGCCTGATTATTTCTACCGGTGCTGGTTCTACGGGCTGGTTAAGTTCGGTCTTTAATATGACGAGAGGAGTGGCAAAATATTTGGCACAAGACGAATTTAATGCACAGTCTGCTTTTAGTAGAGAGGAGGATAAATTGATGTTTGTAGTTCGTGAACCCTTTGTTAGTAAGCATTCCAGTGCTAATATTGTTGTGGGAGAAATTATCGGTCAAAATGAGTTAATCATTGAATCTATGATGCCCGAAAATGGAGTTATTTTTAGTGATGGTATTCAGTCTGATTATCTGAAATTTAATTCAGGAAGTACGGCTATTTTTAAAATTGCCAAGCAAAAAGCTAATTTGGTTCGCTAAACTCAGCAATTTTATCAATACTCCATTAAACTTTGCCAAAGTTTGAATTTAACAGCAAGAGCCTGACCGGCTCTTCCAAAATTAACTAATTATAGTTCCTCTACTTTCTCTTAAATAGTGTCCACATAAACTTGTATACTAGGACAATAAGCAATAAGTAATTCGAGATATTCTTTTTTAGGGATTGTTATCTTTTCTATTTTTTTTGTTTTTTTATTATATTTTGTTAGTTCATTGTCAATCAAAATTTTACAAAGATTTTCATAACAAATACGATACCTTAGGGTATAATTTTTTTAAATTATATTTTTTTTTCTAAAATTATTTATACTTTTGTAAGCGATTACTTACTTACAAAAAAGGTATTGATAATATGAAAAACAAGATATTAACGATTGTGTTAATTTTGATTAGTTTGAGACTGTCGGCTCAGGACACTATCCCCGACAGTCTGATTCAGATCAAACCCTTTTATTCTTTTACTAATCTAAGACCGATAAATATTAGTAAAGGAAATTTTTTATTCACATTTGATGCCGGATTTCCCAAATTCCATAAAGTTTTCGACCAAAAAACATCCAGTATGGAAAAGGCTTCCGATAAAGTCGTATATAACGAAATGAACTTAAACCTGAATGCCATTTATGGTATAAGCTCAAAACTAAATCTGATAGCCGAAATTCCTTTTCTCGACTATCATTTCATTACACCTATGATGTATTTCAAAGGAATAGGCTTGGGAGATATTCGGATAGGTGTAAATTACAATGTTTGGAGTAAAGAAAAAAGTGCTCTGAGTACACGCATAGATGCAGGTTTTCCCACCGGAAAGAGTGAAAAATTACAAGTAGGAGAACTCAGTCGCGGCTTAGGCGCATTTATGGCTAAAGCCTCTGTTGCCGGTTACCGGAATATTAAAAAAAGTAATTTGGTCTATTCCGCTTATTACGAATATCGTTTGCCCAATTCATCAGGCGTAGATGTGGCTGACGAGGCTAGTTTATATCTTTTTATGCAAAAATATTTTGACACCGACTATGGCTATTGGGGTATTGAATATGGCTTAGAGGGCAATACTCAAATAAACGGTTCCAATTTTACAAAAAAAATAAATGCAGACTTATTCCTTGGCGGATATTATGCTTATAGTAAAGACTTTCTGATTCACTTTTCTCTGCCTTATACTATTTATCAATACGATGCTTTTCTGACAAAATACAGCATTAATGTAAAATTAGACTATTCCATAAATAAAAGAAATAAATAACCATGATACGTAAAATATTAGTTCCTTTAGACACTTCGGAATATACCGAAACGGCTGTAAAATATGCAGCGAACATAGCCAAACGGCAGCAAAGCGAAATAGAAGGAATGACCATTATAGATATTCCTGATATTGAAGATGTGGTTTCTACTTTTGTGCCCTTACCCAAAGGTTCGGAAGCGAATATAGATCACGAAAATGAACTGATTCTCGATGCCCGCAAAAAGGCAAAGCACTTATTGGAAAAAATCGAAACTACTTGTCTGAATGAGCGGATTTTTTGTAGTCGCCGACAATACGAAGGCAAACCTGAAAATGTAATCCTCAACGAGAGTAAATTTTTTGATTTAGTGGTTATTGGTATGCGTACCTACTTTCATTTTGAAACTTCTGACGAAGCTGGTCATTCTCTTGAAAATCTTCTTAGCCATACCATTACGCCAATATTCGCTGTCCCCGAAGATTTTAAACCCCTGAAAAAGGTATTAATTGCTTATGATGGTAGTATGCCTGCAACAAGAGCCCTACAACGCTTTGTTCATATGTCGGTAAATTCGCACTACGAAATTATACTATTGATGAAAGCCGATGAGGAAGACGAAGCAATGGAAGAAATGAAAAAAGCACAGGAATACATTAGTCGTTATGGTGAAATGCCGATTGTAAAAGTCTGGACAAAGCATGATTTGATAAAAACAATCGACAACGAATATATCGACCAGTCAGATATAGTAGTTTGCGGATTTCATTCCGAAAATATCTTCGGAAAATTCAAATTAGGCTCTCTACCAAAATATTTGATTAATAGAAATGATACTGCCGCATTTATTTGTCAGTAATACTCAACTACTATCAGAAAAACAAAAAAAAATTTGTTGATCCATTTAAAATCAAAATATTACAAAAAAAAGTATAAAAATATGATACCGATTCGGTATAAAATAATTTATATAAAAATGATGAAAATACTTCAATATACTATAGCTCTCTCATTCGCCTTGCTCAGTTTGTCGGCCTGTGAGACCAATGATACCAATGTGGCAAAAGTACCCCAATATATGGGCTACATAGAAAATACACAACTAAATGTAACTACCCGAATACCCGGAAAATTAATCGCTATTTATGTGGACGAGGGCGATTCTGTAAAAAAAGGACAAAAAGTAGCGCAATTAGATACCCGCGAAATTTTGGCTAATAAACAAGCTATGCTGGCACAATTAGATAATCTGGTGAAAAATAAAAAGCGATTGGAAAATTTGTATGCAGCCGGAGCTGTTTCGCAACAAAAGGTTGATATGTTAGAAACTAACTTTTTAGTTCTAACGAATAAAATTAATGCTTTAGACACCCGAATTCAGGATATGACTATTGTTAGCCCTATCAACGCCATTGTGAATGTAAAAGTGCTGGAAGTAGGCCAGATGATGCCCCCCGGAATGCCCGTTGTTATTGTTATAGACCCCGAAGGAATATGGGCACGTTTTGCCGTTCCCGAAACTTACATCAATCAGCTGAAATTGGGCGATAAATTTGAATTGCAAACCAATATTCCCGGATTAAATCTCGAAGGGAAAGTAACCCAGATATTACCAATGGCAAGCTTTGCTACACATACACCCACAACTTTATGCGATGACAGAGATATTCGCACTTTTGATGTAAAAATGAAAATAAGTAAAAATCAAAATCAATGTAAGCCCGGAATGTCTGTTTTCCTGAATTTAAAGTCAATAAAAAACGCGAATAAGGAATCTATTTGTAAGTAAATAAAATGAAAGCATTAAAACTAATAGCGACTATTATTTTGCGTATTGTACTGATTTCTGCTGCGCTGACTTTATTTTTCAGTATGTCGGCAGAGATGTATTCCAAAAATTCGCCCACTAATATTCATATTGGGATATGCGATCAGGATAACACGCCCTTGAGTCGCTCTATTATACACAATATAAGAGCTTCGCAATATTTTGCTATCACCGAAAACGCCCTTAATTATAGTGAATTACAGAAATTAATTGACAAGGGAAAAATCGAAGCCGGAATAGTTATTCCCAATGGTGCATACAGAGACATAGTAAATAAACGCTCGGTGAATATTTTGGCCGTATTAAACGGAACAGCTAATCCAGCCGTTTCCAAAGCAGCGCTCATTATGTTCAACAAAATAGTGATGACCATAAATATGCAGCTCTCAATGAAAGTGCGTGTAGAAGATTTGGGTGGCATTCCGAATAGTCGCCATGCTAAAAAAATGCCCTTAGTCCTAAACGAAAGAGTATTCTATAATCCCGGTTTTTCTATGGAAGCACCTATGCTCCCGGCATTTATGGGCTTGTCAATGCAGATTGTCTCTATGTTGATAGTGCTCTTTGCATTAATGGGAAATCTTAAAATTATGCGAGCACAATTGAAGCAAATTACCGCTGCACGGCAAATGCCATTGAAAGCACTCGTTTCGCCTTTTATTATTTCATGGATAATTGTAGGTACAGGGATTTCTTTGGCATTTTTTGCCACCATGTCACTCTTTGGAGTGCATTATACCCAGCCTATTTTATGGCACGTGGTAGAAATTATTTTTGTGTTTGTTTTGGCCATGGAGAGTATTTCTTACTTTTTAGTGCTGAACATAAAAAACGGAGCCATTTTGGCTGGAATTATTACACTGATTGTTATGCCGGCTTTTATGTATTCGGGTTTTTTGGTTCCCATGGAGCAAATGCCCGCAATACCTAAGATTATAGGAAGTTATTTCCCGCTAAGATATTATTTGCAAGCTCTGTATCCGGTATTTAACAGACATCAGGATATGTCGCTTATTTATCCACAATTAAATCAATTATTCAAATTTGCCGGTATATTTCTGAGTCTTGCTGTTGTTTCTATCGTTTTTGGACAATTTGAACGCAAAAGAAAAATCAAAAAATCTAAAATGACTATTGATAAATAGTGCTAAACAATAGTGAATTGTTAATTGTGTGTGGTGAATTCTGTTTGTCGCTAAAGAATAGTTAATTCTCAGAATATAACATACAAATAAATATGTCAGGATGCTTAAAAAACTAGTAATGCACAAATAATTAAAATTAGACAAAAAACATGCAGAGCAAGCACTTCTCTTGTTTTTCTGAACAACCCGGTAGCGTGCTTGCACCTACCGGCATCATAAAAATAATAAAACAATGAAAAAAATAATTTTTAATCTATTACTATTTAGTTTCCTATTTAATGCTTCGGCAAATGCACAACAAGAGCTCACTTTAGAGGAAGCAGTAAATATCGCAGTTAAAAATAATCCGGCCGTAAAAATAAATCAGGCACAGGAAAAAGAGGCCGATGCGAAATTAGCGCAGGTACATTCTACTTTTTTGCCCCAAGTGGATGTTCTGAGTAAATATTTTTTTACTAATAATTTACCTAATTTTTATCCCTTACTCGGAGTAGCCGTTCCGGTAATGAATAATGGCACTCCAACGGGCGATAATATTACATTACACCCTATGTCTCCTTTTGCCACTCTTGCCAGTGATGTTTTTACCACAGATGTGAATATGAAGTATGCTATTTACGCTGGTGGTAAGCGAGTAAATGCCCAAAAAACCATGAAAACCCTTAAACAGGCTTACCAGATGGATACAAAGGAAACAGAAGCTTCGCTAACTTACAAAGTAAAACTTGTTTTTTACAATAATTTATTCATTGAGCAGGTGATAAATGTTTATAATGAGGTACTCAAACAATTAGATGTACACCATGAGTTGGCACAAAAAGCCTACGAAGAAGGGGTGAAGTCGGAATTTGATATTGTTACTTTTGAGAGTAAAATTCAGGGCTTTAAAACAAAAATTGTAGAAATGGAGGGCAATAAAGCCATTGCTAAAATAGCTATTAAGAACTTGTTAGCTATGTCTTTAGAACAAAAAATTGTCTGTAAAGGAAAATTGGAGGATGCCAGTACGCTGCAATACACGGATTTGCCCAAAGTGGTGAAAGAAGTGAACTCAGGAAATTATAAGATGCAGGCTCTTTTACTTAAGGAACAGGTACTGCTCCACAAAAAAAGTATAGTCGATGCCGGCAAAAAGCCTACTATATTCTCGTTTGCTAATTTTCATGTTTATAACGGAATGGAATTTCCGCCCTTTAACACTACATGGCGTTCGGGATATGCCATAGGAATAGGGCTGAAAATGCCGATTTTTGACGGTAATATGACAATAAGTAAAAGTATGGAAGTAAAAGCGAATATCGACAAAGTGAAGGAATATGAATCCGGACTGTCGCTGCAATTGCGTTTTGAAACAGGAAAAGCTATGGAAACACTAAAATCCTTAGAAGCACAAGAACAATCCACTTTAAGTACCTTGAAAGTGAGTCAGAAAGCTTATGAAATTGCAAAAATAGGCTATAAAAACGGTGTAAACACCAGCATAGAGCTAAATGATGCACAACTGAGCGTTACCAAAGTGAAAATTCAATTGCTGAAAATTGAAAAGGATATTATGACCACAAAGGCACAAATAGAATATCTAAAAGGAAAATAATCAGGCCTCGAAACGAGCAGTTACACTTACGAATGTCATTACTAATAACAATAAACTTAAAAAAATGGAAAATCAGAAAAAAGAATTAAGTATTGAAGCCCTGTTACAAGAGATGACCAATGAATTTGGCGAAGAGCCCGAAACCATGCGATTGTTATCCGAGCTGAATAAAGATGCAGTATTTGAACATTCGGCCAACAAACTTTTTGCCATGAAAGGTCAGGCAATTCCACCAAAATATAAGTTATTGATGAGTTTAGCTATTGGTGCAGCCATGGGCTTTGAGCAGTGTATCGAAACCTATGCCCGTGTGGCTACGCGCAAAGGCATCAGCAAGGAAGAAATTATGGAAGCTATTCTTTTAGCTCGCTTTGTGAAAGCCACAACAGTTATTAGCGCTTCTACATCTACCATGCACAAATTAGTGCACGGAGAATTTGAAAAATAGCATAAAAAGCCTGCAAATAAATTTTGTGGGCTTACGCTTTTTATTTTATTTTTGAGAAAAATCTTATCATGGCCGAGAATCAACATTTGTCAGGAGTTATTCGTAAGGAGCAAATAAAAAAGGCTGTTCTAGACATTGTTTTTTCCGAAGGCTTAAAAAAGCTATCTACTAAAAATCTGGCCAAAAAGGTAGGTCTCTCCGAAGGAGCTATTTTTAGACATTTCCCTAATAAACAGGCTATAACATTGAGTATTATTGAGGATGTAAAGAATGATTTAGTTCATAAATTAGAACTTATATCCAAGCGTAAATCTTCCCCCGAAAAGCGTTTGGAAAAATATATTTGTACGCATATCTCTTATCTGATAAAGAATAAAGGCATTACAATTGTATTGTTTACAGAGGCCTCTTACCAAAACGACCTCAAGCTAAAAAAACAATTAGAAGAAATTTTTAGTTGCCAGAAACTTTTTTTCGCTGATATAGTTCGTGAAGGAATAAATGCCGGAATTTGGAATCCTGATATCTCCATAGAAAATTTATCCAGCCTCTATATGGGAATCCCCGTTTCGATGAATATAGAAATGATATTGAATGGCGAAGATTTTGATTATATGCAATTTTGTAAAGAAATGCTAAAGTTGATTTTAAGAGCCTTGTCACTGTAAACAATTCTTATACCGTGTAGGTCTCCCATTTTATATGTTTGCTTTGTCCTTTTCGGACATCAGTAAATCATCAAAAAACATTTACGAATTTTAAAAACAGGTTAGTATAATTTACGATTGCTTAACTATTCTTTAGCGATAAACAGAATTAGCAATTCACCATTAATAATTTACAATTAATTTTGGGCGGTCGAGCGCGCTTTCCGCTTGTAGTCGCCTTGCCTCAGCCGCAAAACATCACAAAAAAAGGAGTTTCGCTGGTCGCTACACTCTTCTTTTGCGTGTTTTGCTAGGCTTCGGACAGCAGCGAGCTACCGCTTCAATCCCTACCGCAGCCGCACTTTATGGCGAGGTTTCACCTTAAGCGAAGCCCTTGCTAAGAGACAAATATAGCCGATTTATAAAAGCCAGTAGAGCTTTAAATTATTATAACCAAATACGTAAATAATCCCAAAATCGCTTTAAATTTACATCCCTATATGAATAGCTCCGGCATTTATGCCGGAGATTTAAATGCCTACCAGCCAAAAAACGATACAATTACGAACTCAATCAAAGTACAAAATTTCCATGCAGCGGAGGCAGAATAGCAATGCTGTGGCTCTTTTTTAAAATTTGTAGTTACTTCGTTTTATATTCTAGGCATTTCCTTTACGATACAAGAAAAACAAAGCTTCGTGAGATGCAGTAATTGCATCGCTTTTAATCTATCTGCAATATGTTCAACGACATGAATGCCGTTGCTAATTATACCGGGTGTGGTAAAAAAAAATGAAATAATTCTCGCAATATCTTAATCGTCAATAATATATGTTATTAAAAATACGATAAAAATAATGGAAAATAAACATAATGTTAATGGATTAACTGTTGCGAAACTTCAGTTAATTAATTTATTATTTCAGTAAAAAACAAGGATAAAACCTAGACTAAAGGTGCATTCACACTATAAAAAATTGTAGTAAAAGATTTAGCGAAGAATAAAAAAGTTGCATCGCAGCGAAATATAATATTTCAGTACTCCGAACCTTATGTTTGAGCTTTGGCATGTAGCTACAAATATTACCGGCGCGCTGTGCCCTATGCTGCATTGTCTGAGAAGGAAGATTGTAAGTTACTCATTACACCAGCAAAATATGGTAAAAAAGAGTGTAGAACCAGCGGAACTCCTTTTTTATCAATGTTTTGCTGGTTTAAATGATTCGGATAGAGCGGAAAGCCCGCCAGTGCGCCCCCAAAATAATTATTAATACCGTTCTATATGCTCAAATTCCCAAATCCTGAAATCTAAATCTAAAATTGTTTTTATTTAGATCCAATAAAAATTATAATAATTTTGTTATGCAAACATATAACTTCGTGGATATTTTCCTATCTTTGGGAAGAACAATTTGGTCATCTGATATTATGGAAATAAAAAGAATATTTGATTATTTAGAGAATTATAAAGAAAAATACGGAAACGTTTCCGATGCTTTATCTGTTAAAAGAAATGGCAAGTGGGAGAATTTTAGCCTTGAGGAATATATTAATTTCTCCAATTATTTTAGCTATGGCTTAATGGCTTTAGGTCTAAAAAAAGGGGATAAAATTGCCAGTGTTTCCAATAATCGTCCGGAATGGAATTTTACTGATATGGGGTCGG
>CAYQXT010000138.1:0-9006 GCA_964421365.1 uncultured Bacteroidaceae bacterium | reverse complement strand
GCTAATGGATTTAAAAATGCCGATAATGAATGGATACGAAGCAACAAAACAAATAAGATTAATTGACACTAATATACCAATAATTGCACAAACAGCATTTGCACATGATAAAGACAAAACATTACAAAATGGATTTGATGATTTTCTATCTAAACCCTTTAGTGAACAATCATTATTGGAAAAAGTCAATAAATATATCAAAATAATTTCGTAAATTTGATTATAAATCATTGTTGTCCGATAAAACTCGGAATTAGTAAAAAATTGTATTTAAGTGTTTGAAAATCAAATATAGAATTTTTATTTTCAAAAACAAGCCCCCTATGTCGGGAAAAGTGAGTTTTCGTATTCATTTTTTTGATTTTTTAAGACATTTTTCCATGATTTTTCCGGTTCTTCTAAAAATTTGTAAATAATATTGTTTCAGTAGGAAAGGAGCAAAAAAGTGGGGCGAAAATGATAAATACTTCAATTCAGCAATTAACTGAGATCACAAATGGAAATTCAGTATCAGCCGAAGAAATGTCGGCATCAGCAGAAGAATTTTATCTAAAAAAGAACATATTTTACAGTCGTTAAAATTAAAAAAAACAAGATAAAAAATGCCCACCACCAAACCTATTTGTTATTGCGACAAGAAGTCCCTTGCTTGTTGTTCAGGGAGATATACCCTTTGAAATAAGCCTATCTTCCGCCATTAGTATTCTTCCGCAATAATCGTTTTTAACGCTTAGTTAAGCTAATTCGTAAAAAATACTATTTCTTTATTCTTCCTAATATCTATCTGTAACCATTATATATCAACCCTATAATACTTCGTTCACCTTACTTATAGCCAAACAGATTTGGACAGAAGTTATATAATTCAATACGATTTAGTTTATTAGATTGCCGGCACAAATTAACAATTAAGCATTCACTATTCACAATTACTTTCCGTATCTTTGTAACTTTGCAGCCTTGCGAGAAGATGACGAAATTCAAAATAAATAAAATGACATTTTCTGCCATAGTCGCTTTTGATGAGAATTACATAATTGGAGATGGAATCAATATGCCTTGGCATCTGCCTGCCGATTTGAAGCATTTCAAACAAATTACCACAGGCCATACCATTGTGATGGGACGAAAAACCTTTCAATCTTTGCCCAAAGGCGCTTTACCAAACCGTAGAAATATAGTCTTAAGTCACCAGCCCGACTATAAACTTATGGATGCCGAAGTCGTTCATTCAATAGATGAGCTTCAGACTAAAGTGGTTACCGAAAGTGAAGTCTTTATTATTGGAGGAGCACAAATATATCGCTTATTTATGCCTCTTGTCAAAAAAATATATACTACACAAATTCACCATACTTTTAATGCTTCAGTATATTTTCCTTTAAAAAATTTTAGTCAATGGCATTTACTCGAAAAACAAGATTTCACCAAAGATGAAAAGAATAAATGGAACTATAGTTTTTCTGTCTGGAAAAAAATTAGTGAGTAGTGATCTATCCGTCTGACCGCTTCAAGCAGTCGGACGGATAGAAGACGAATACGAGATAACAAATAATACCGAATCGGTATCATGTTTGTTATGCATATTTTTGTTATATTTTGATTGATAATGAAATAACAAAATCCTTTTCGCTATTTTGATAGCGATTAAGTGTAAAACAGATGCAGAGTTTTAGTTATACCATAGAGCAACTACAAGCAATTTTAAAGGCAGAGCTTCTGCAAAAAGCCCATTCTGTTCCGGTGCAGGATATTGTCTACGACAGTCGCCGACAAAATTCAGGAGAACATTCGCTTTTCGTGGCGCTGAAGGGTACAAAGCGCGATGGAAATGCCTTTGTGAATCATGCCTACAAACAGGGTATTCGTAATTTCCTGATTTCCGAACCAATTGACATAAAGAAGTATCCCGAGGCCAATTTTCTACGGATAGGAAATACTTTGGGAGCTTTGCGGCAACTTGCTGCTTATCATAGAAATAGATTCACCAATTTAGCCGTCTTGGCAATTACCGGTAGCAATGGCAAAACGATTGTAAAAGAATGGCTTTATCATGTCCTGAACGAGCAAATAAAACTTATTCGCAGTCCCAACAGTTACAACTCTCAAATAGGAGTCCCTTTATCGCTCATACTTATAGAGCCGGACAGGCAATTAGCTATAATTGAGGCCGGAATTTCCAAAAAAGGAGAAATGGCACGTTTAGAGCAAATAATCCGACCAACCATTGGTATTGTAACCCATTTGGGAGATGCCCATCAAATTAATTTCAAGGACAAAGCAGAAAAATTAAACGAAAAATTAAAATTATTCAAAGGCGTAAACTACCTCATTCACGCCTATGATGAGCAGATTATTCGGGCAGTGAAAAAGCTTTATCCACAGATAGAGACCATTAGCTGTGGTGTGCATTCGCAGGCCAAGCTTTTTCTTCAAAAAGTAGAGCCTCAGAAAGATGGGAGAAGTTTGCTGCATTTAATTTATCGGCAGAAAAAATATTCTGTGTACATTCCTTTTTCCAATGCGGCAGCCATAGAAAATGCCCTTTATGTCATCGCTTTTCTACTTCGTTTTTCGGATGGAAAATATTTTGATGCGGCAAAATTTGCCAGCTTGCCTAATGTAGCTATGCGTTTGGAACTTAGTAAGGCACAATTTAATTCTATTTTAATCAATGATGCTTATAATGTCGATTTAAACTCTCTGAATATAGCTCTCGATTTCTTAAATCAGCAATCGGCCGATAGACACCAAGTTTTAATCCTGTCGGACATTGTTCAGAGTCTACCCGATTCAGAATTGTACCAGCAGTTGGCGCAACAAATCGAAAAAGCCGGCATTAAAGTATTTATCGCCATTGGAGAAGAACTTTGCGCACATAAAAAGAACTTTAGCTGGCCAATAATAACTTTCTTTTTTAAGAATACCGCCATTTTTTTACAGGAATTTGACTTTTCGGTGCTTACACATTCGGCTATACTACTTAAAGGAGCCCGAAATTTTACTTTTGAAAAAATAGCCGCCAAATTAATCAGTCGCCACCATAGCACCCGAATGGAAATTAACCTGTCTGCATTGGAATATAATCTCAACCTTTATAGAAAACAGTTGCATTCTCACACCAAAATTATGGTTATGGTGAAAGCCTTTTCTTATGGCAGCGGAACGGACGAAATAGCCCGTTGGCTGGAATATCAGCAGGTTGATTATCTCGGTGTTGCCTATGCTGACGAAGGAATGCAGCTTCGGCAGGCAGGTATAAAATTACCTCTTATGGTGATGAATACTGCACGCGAAGATTTTGAGACCATCTTTAGGTATAAACTAGAACCCGAAATTTATAATTTTTTGATTTTTAGCAAATTCAGCGAATTTCTAAAACTAAAAGGTATAAAGCAATATCCGGTGCATATTAAATTAGATACCGGAATGCATCGCCTTGGCTTTAATTTGGCCGATTTACCCGAATTGCTCTCTACGCTAAAAGAAAATTCACCATTTAAGGTTGTTAGTGTGTTTTCACATTTAGCCGCCGCAGACGACGATGCAGAAAGAGCCTTTACTTTGGAGCAAATTAGCCTTTTTGGTGAGATGACCGCAGCTATCAGCCATACACTTCAGTATCCTTTTTTGAGGCATATTTTAAATAGTGCAGGTATCGAAAATTTCTCTGATGCACTGTTTGACATGGTACGCTTGGGGATTGGTCTCTACGGAATTAGTCCCAGTAAAAAATTTAAGTTAAAAAGTGTGAGTAGTCTAAAAACAATTGTGAGTCAGATAAAAGTGATAGAAGCCGGTGAAACAATTGGTTATAACCGTATAGGAAAATTAGCCACAGCCGGAAAAATAGCTACTATACCCATCGGTTATGCCGATGGCTTAAGGCGGGAATTAGGTGATAGTAACTTCAAAGTTTATATTAAAGGGCGTTTTGCCCCTGTTGTTGGACGTATTTGTATGGATATGACCATGATAGATATTAGCCACAGCGAAGTAAACGAAGGCGATGAAGTAGAAATTTTTGGGACACATCAGAGCGTTGCAGAAATTGCTCAAAAACTAAGGACAATTGCTTATGAGGTATTAACAGGCATTTCGCCTCGCGTAAAACGGATTTATTTTTATGAATAATATGAAAGTTAATAGGATGATTTGATTTATAGTGCTTTGTAATGTCTGTTGTGATTTTTTAAAATCTTAATGCATTAAAATGACTTATCTGGATCAAAAATCTTTGTCTTCTAAAGTGTTGTTTATGTGGTTAATTTTAAAATAGTAAACGAATGAAAGCAAAAACAATATATAGCTGCCAGAATTGCGGCCACCAGTCGGCCAAATGGCTAGGAAAATGCCCGGAATGTGGAATGTGGAATACTTTTACCGAAGAGGTACAAGAAAAATCGCCAAGCGGAAAGGCTTTTCGTAAAAGCAGCAAAGTGCAAAAACTTACCGAAGTAAAAACTAGTAAAATCACCCGGAGAGATATGCGCAGCGGCGAGCTAAACCGTGTTTTGGGTGGCGGATTGGTGCCCGGATCGGTAGTTTTGATAGGTGGTGAGCCCGGAATTGGTAAATCCACTCTTTTGCTACAAACTGCCCTGAAACTAAACAATTTAAAGGTTCTCTATGTTTCAGGCGAGGAAAGTGCAGAGCAGATTAATCTGCGCGCCAATCGGATTCCCTATAAATCTGAAAACCTATACCTATTAACCGAGACACTAGTAGAAAACATTCGCAGGCAAGTAGATGAAAATCAACCGGAGCTAATTATTGTGGACTCGGTGCAAACCCTGCAAAGCGAAAAACTGGAATCGGCTCCCGGAACGGTTTCGCAAATTAGAGAATGTAGTAATAATCTGATAGAGTTGGCCAAAACGCGTAATATTCCGATTATCTTGGTTGGACATATCACCAAAGACGGAAGTATTGCCGGCCCCAAGGTATTGGAACACATGGTTGATACGGTTTTACAATTTGAAGGCGATCAGCACTATTATTTTCGGATTTTGCGTGCCTTGAAAAACCGTTTTGGCTCAACTTCTGAAATGGCTATTTTCGAAATGCAAAATAACGGGATGCGTGAGGTGGAAAACCCTTCGGAAATGCTCCTTTCTGTGCATGAGGAGGATTTGAGCGGGATTTCGGTAGCCACCATTATTGAAGGCTTACGGCCTATAATGCTCGAAGTGCAGGCCCTCGTTAGTACGGCTGCTTATGGTACGCCCCAGCGTTCGGCTATTGGTTTCGACCCGCGCCGTTTGAATATGTTACTGGCTGTTCTGGAGAAAAAACTAAAATTGCGTATGAGTCAAAAAGATGTTTTTCTGAATATTGCCGGAGGATTAAAAATAGATGATCCTGCTGCCGATTTGTCGGTTATTTCGGCGCTATTATCTTCTGATTTGGATATAGTTATTGATAAACATATTTGTTTTGCGGGCGAAGTGGGCTTATCCGGTGAAATTCGTCCTGTAGCCAAAATTATGCAACGCATAGCTGAGGCACAAAAATTGGGCTTTAAGAAAATTTATATATCTTCTTTTAATCAAAAGAAAATAACCGAAAATTTTGAAATTGAAATTCGGCTTGTGGGCAAAGTAGAAGAAGTTTTTAGAGATTTATTCAGTTCCTGATTTTATTCTGAGAAGGTCTTTTCTCCTTGGAATTATAAAATTGTTTGCTAATGTTTTGCAAACAAGATAGTTACAAAAGGTGGTCGTAAGGTTGTGATATCATAATTATATAACTTTCTATAATAAAATATAACCACTATATAACAATATATTACACTTTAAAACTTAATAAAATTGTACATAATTAATAAATTTCCAAAAGAAAAGACCTCCTCTGGATTTATTTAATGACGCTCGAAGGAGGGCTATCGCCCACGCTTCGAGCTCTCTTCAATCTTTACTTTTAACTCAGCACTCAGCACTTCTTCATCCTGCCTGCATATTATCAGCACCTTCCACAATTCCCTCTAATTTGTGGGGTTCGTGAATTAATAGTGGAACATGCTGAGGACAAATGTTTAAGGATTTACCTTTGAAAGTTAATTCAAATAAGGGGACTTCTTCTTCTGTTTTATTGCAAACTACGCAATTTTTTTTTTCTTCATTCATAATATTCGGATTTAAGTATCCAAAAATCGGACATTATTAAGGTTTATGCAAATTAATTTTAGAAATTAACTCAATTTTATACTTATTTAATGTTTTTTGAAGTTCTTCAAAACCTTTGTCAAGCTCAGTTGTTGCGTGTGCATCACTACTGGCCGTAACTTTTAGCCCTAGCTCTTTTATCTGTGAGAAAAAATTTTGGCTAGGGAAAAAATCGTTTATTCGTTTTTTGTATAAACCCCGTGTGTTTATCTCTAAAATCATATTTTGGCGGGCTATGTTTTCTAAAGTCTGAGTCATGAGCTTTTTGTACCATACCGAATTATTGTCTATCAGACTTCCATCGGTATTGTGTTTCTGAATAAGGTCTATATGAGCCACAATAGCCGGTTCTCCTGTATCTATCATTAAATTAAACACTTCAAAATAACGCTCAACAAAACGCTTTTTGTCATTACCGAATATCTCTTTTAGGCCTTGAGGAAAGGAATATTTGCTACTCGCTATATCCCAATATGTTCCATCAAGAAATTTGTCTAATAAATGCACCGAGCCAATAAAATAATCCAACCCTACTTCTTGTTGAAAAAAATCAAAACGTTTTGTATATTCGGGTAGAAAATCAACTTCGAGAGCTAAGTATATTTTTATTTGCTTTTGGTATTTGGCCTTTAGTCGTTTTATCTCTTTAAGGTATTCTACTAAGAGCTTTGTTCTCATTGCCCATTGCTTTTTAAATGGGAGGGGGGCATGGTCTGAAATTCCTAAAAATTGGAATTTTTTTTCTAAAGCTGATAGAACCATTTTTTCGGGCGAATTGCTACCATCGGAGAAATAAGTATGAGAGTGGAGAGTACCGGGAATTGCCATTTTTTAAAATTTTTTTTGTCTTTATAGGTTTTTAATTTTTTTTATAATATCGGTAGTAGAATAACCATTTACAAATGGAATAGTTTTTACTTCTCCTCCATGAGAAAGGACAAAATCAGCACCTACTATTTGGTCTAAATCATAATCGCCCCCTTTTATCAGAATAGTAGGAGCTATCTTTTTAATAAGATTTAGGGGCGTATCTTCATCGAAAACAACAACTTTGGATACAAATTGTAGCGCCGCAAGTGCTAAAGCTCGTTCAGATTGGCTTATTATCGGCCGTTTGTTACCTTTCAATCGCTTTACAGAAGCATCAGAATTCAATCCAATAACAAAAATATCGCCGAGAGAAGCGGCCTGCGCCAGATATTCGATATGGCCACGGTGAATGAGGTCAAAGCATCCGTTGGTGAAAACAATTCTTTTGTTTTCTGTGTGCCAATAGTCTGTTTCTAAGGCTATTGTTTCTGTTGGCGGGTATATTTTACCCCGAATGACTTGTAAATAGTTCATTTATTATTGAAATAACTAGTTGAAAAATGCTTAAAGCTTGTTTTTCTTGTTTACGCTTAAAGGTGCAGAAGCACACTTTAAGGTATAGCCTTGGCTAATCCACGATGGAGTTTGTATGAATATCCGGAAAAATTACTGTGGGCTTAAACTGCTTGGCCTCTTCAAAGTCCATGCTGGCATAAGATATAATGATTACGATATCTCCTATGGCGGCTTTTCGGGCAGCAGGACCATTTAGGGAGATAATCCCCGAAGCTCGCTCGCCTTTTATTACGTATGTTTCGAGGCGTTCGCCATTATTTACATTAACAATCTGAACTTTTTCGTTCTCAATAATGTTGGCGGCATCCATCAGGTCTTCGTCTATTGTAATACTTCCCACATACTGTAAATTTGCCTCTGTTACAGCCACCTTATGGATTTTTGATTTCATTATTTGAATATACATGGTATATAAAATTTAGTCTTCGCTATAAATAATATTGTCGATAAGTCTGATTTCGCCGGCATAAACGGCAATGCAGCCTACCGGATTAGGGCTGTCTGTCCACCTGCTAACTTTTTCCAAAGAGTGGGCATTTACTATTTCAAAATATTCTACTTGCAGCAGGTCTTCTTGGTTTATGGTCTGGATAACAAACTTTTCGGTCTCTTTTACGTTTTTTTTGTGAATAAGTTTTTTACTTTCTGTTAATGTTTTGTAAATCAAAGGGGACACAGCCCTATGTTCGGCACTAAGTCGCAAATTTCGGGAGCTGAGTGCCAGCCCGTCCGGCTCGCGAACAGTAGGAACGGATATGATTTCTACCGGATATTTGTAGTCGCTCACCATTTTTCGGATAATGGCCAATTGCTGAAAATCTTTCTGTCCAAAATATGCTCTTTGTGGCTGCACAAAATTAAAAAGTTTGGAAACTATCTGACCTACTCCGTTAAAATGCCCTGGGCGAAATCGGCCTTCCATTACTTGGTCGAGAGGCGAGAAACCAAATACTCTGCTATCGGGTTCGGGATACATTTCCGAAGCTTCGGGTAGGAAAACGATATCAACGCCTTCTTTTTCAAGTAATTGCAAATCCTCTTCCGGCATACGGGGATATTTTTCTAAATCGGCCGGATTATTAAATTGGGAAGGATTAACAAAAATACTGACAATAGTATAGTCATTATTCCTTTTAGAATGCTGCACTAGACTGAGGTGTCCTTGGTGTAAAGCGCCCATAGTTGGCACAAAACCAATACTTTTATGTGCATCAAAACTTTGGCGAAGAGTATCTAATTCGTTTCTTGTTTTTACGGTCTTCATCTTTTATTTTACAAGGCTACAAAGGTAAAATAAAATTATGAATTTTGATTACAAATTTTCAGGCTGTCTTGCTTTGTTTTGATGCTATTGTTTAGGTATTCTGAGAAAATAGTTGTACTTTAACAAGAAGAATAATTTGGATATCTCATCATTAAAGTCCTATTTTGCAGGATTAGAGAACAGCACTCAAAA
>CAYQXT010000137.1:0-9071 GCA_964421365.1 uncultured Bacteroidaceae bacterium | reverse complement strand
TGATATCCCTTATTATCAATCAATAAGCCTATTACAATTTGCTTTTTGCCTTTGAAAACACAGGTTACAGCATTTTTTGGAGCGAAATCTTTAGGAACTTCCGTTTTAATTGAAAATAACCAAGGCCATCGTACATTCCCGACTTTTCGGAATGTGCGCGGTAGGGATTACAGCGGTAGCTCGCCGAAGCCGAAACCCTGCAAAGCACGGCAAAAAAAAGCGACCGACAGGAAGCTCCTTTTTTGCCGATGTTTTGTGGGCTGAGGGGAGGCGACTACAAGCGGAAAGACCGCTTGACCGCCAAAAATTAATTGCAAAGGATGAATTGATAATGCCGTGCTACAATTTCGATTAACAATTAACTAAATTATTTTCGTAAAATCACCAGTGTTGCTCCCCAGCCATATTCTTTGAAAGAAGCATCCTGATATTCATATTTTTTATATTTATGGTCTAATTCTTTACGCAAATCCATTTTCAGGCGGCCGTTGCCTACACCATGAATAAAAACCATTCGCCGAACGCTTTCCTGTATGCCTTTTTCCATTTCTTTATGAAAATGCAACATCTGAATATGAAGCATATCTGCCGGCTCTAATCCGCTTTCGTTATCTATCAACTCATGAATATGCAGGTCGATAACCCGTTTTTCAGATTCCTGCTTTTGTTGCTTATAATTTTGTGATTTTGGAATACTTTTCCGTGCTTTCTCTTTTTGTTTGACAATCATTTTAAGCTCCTCTTTACTCAGATTATCCAGAGAATCATTCAGCTTATTTTCTTCTATTACCGGATAAAGCAAAGCATCTTCGTCAAAAAAATCATTTTCCTGAAAACTGCCTACCTGATAAAATTTACGGGCACTTACTTTTATTTCCATATCTACCACCGGTTTTATCTCCTGTCGAAAATGACGAAAGAAATAGCCCTGCATATAATAACGGGTACTTCCGGCAAAATTTTCTCGTTCTATATTTCCCAGTATTTTTTTCATATTAGGCTCTATGACTCCTCTATACACACTTTCGTATCGTTTCTCTACCGGAATAAGAATATTATAGCTAAAATAAAAATTGCTATCGTTGATTAGGTACATATCCAAGGTACTTTCTTCTTTTTCCTGCTGATTGTGATGCGTAAAAGCAAAATAAACAGCCACTTCATCGGATGTTTTATCAAAAGAAACTTCGTAATTCAAATTCTCTTCGGTAGATTCTACCGGCTGTTCGACTTTCTTCTCTGTCTTCTCTGTCTCAACTTTAAGTACTTCTGACATTAGCACGGGAATTTCAAAATCATCATCATTGAGCACCTCAATGGTCTCTTTGTCGATGATTTTTTTCACAATTCCTCCGCCTACGTCATTTAAAAATTTAACTTTGTCGCCAACTTTTACTTTCATAATATGATGAATAATTTTAAAGTTCCAAAAATAGAAAAATTAACTTACAATTTGCCCTCTTTGCGAATTGCAAAATATCCTTTACACGAACGCGATGAATCTAAATTGCTGATTTACCGTAAAGGGAAAATTAAACAGAAACAATTTAAACATTTAAGTCAAGAATTGCAAGCCGGCGACTTATTAATTTTCAATAATACGAAAGTGATTCAGGCACGCCTGCATTTTTTTAAGGAAACCGGTGCCAAAATAGAAATTTTTTGTCTGGAACCGTTTCAGCCCAAAGATTATAATCTGATCTTTCAGACTCGCAATTATTGTAAATGGACATGTTTGGTGGGCAACAGCAAGAAATGGAAGCAGGGGAAACTACATTTTACTGATGATGAATTTGATATTTATGCCGAAAAGATTAAAGACCTTGGCAAAGGGGAATTTGTGATTGAGTTTTCATGGAGCTGTCAGCATGCTTTTGCCGATATTCTGGAAAAAATAGGCCAAACTCCTATTCCTCCCTATTTAGAGCGAAATTCGGAAGAAAGCGACAAGGAAACATACCAAACAATTTATTCAAAAATAGAAGGTTCGGTGGCTGCGCCAACTTCGGGGCTTCATTTTACCGACAAGGTGCTAAGCAACCTAAAAAATAAAGGAATAGAAACGGCTGAGTTAACCTTACATGTTGGTGCAGGTACTTTTAAACCGATAAAAGAAGAAGATGCTTCGGCACACGAGATGCACGCCGAGTTATTCTTTGCCAATCTGAATTTTATCGAAAAAATTGCCCAACACAAAGGACGAATAATTACGGTGGGAACTACCAGTCTGCGTAGTTTGGAAAGTCTCTATTATCTTGGTATTTTGGCCTATCTGAATAAGTTAGAAAAGCCTAACTATCAACAGATAAAACAATGGGATTTATATCAGATACCGCAGGATATTAGTCGAGTAACGGCTTTTTCGGCGCTGGAGCAAAGAATAAAAGAGGAAGGTATTGAGCGTATTTTTGCCGAGACACAAATTATGATAACGCCTCTTTACAAAGTAAAAAGTATTGACGGTATTATCACTAATTTTCATCAGCCGGAAAGTACTTTACTTTTATTAGTAGCTTCTATTGTGGGCGAAGATTGGCGCAATATTTATGATTATGCCCTGAATAATAATTTCCGCTTTTTGAGTTATGGCGATAGCTCGCTGTTGTTTTTATAGAACAGTTCTAATATATCTTGGTCGAAATCCTTTAGCACAAATAAGTCAATATCGCTAGCATGGTCAGGCTTGCCACAAACAAAAGAAACAAATAAAATGATTTATTACAGATTCTATTCACTTTTTTGTCCATTTTACCTTGCATATTTTTAATATTTGCCATTTTATACAAATTTTTTTAAGATGATACCTGTTTTTCATTTCTAAGGAAATGAGGGCTTCGCTATAAGCAAAATCCACCCGAAAAACAACGCAAAGGGCTGATGCGATACCCCGCCGCAGTCCGAAGTTCTGCAGAAAAAGACTAAATTTTCTTTTATTCCTTAAAAAAAACCGTATTTTTGCATGATGTAGGCGAAAGTTAGCAAGCTTACTTTGCCAGGTTTAAACCCCTGCCAGAGTTCAATCAACGCAATTATATACATCTGTTTACGTAATAAATTTAAAATATAAACTTATGAAAATAATCACTCTACTTATCTGCATTTTACCTATGCTTGGCTATTCACAGGCATGGACGGACAAAATGTACCAAAAATATACCTACAAGAGTTTTGAGAACTATGCGCCGGCCAATAAATCCATTGATTTTAAACAAATTGATTACAAATTATTGGATGCTGCTATTTTCTATGAAACAAACAGGCAGCGTGCTAAGAAAGGTCGGAAACGCTTTAAGCATTCTGTCGGATTAGAAAAAGCAGCACAGCGCTACTCGCAGGATATGGTCGAAAAGAAATTTTTCAGCCACAGTGGGAAAGTACGCGGACGAAAAACGCTCAACCAGCGTCTGAAATACGCGGGGGTGAATAAGTATTTCTCAGCAGCCGAAAACATTGCTATGACTTCTGAAACCCAAACTAACTACCTAAATTTGGCCAAAGCACTTTTAATCATTTGGATGAATTCGCCCGGACATCGCCGGAATATCCTCGATAAATCTAATTTTTATATCGGCTGCGGGGCTTACTTTAACAAATCCGATTATGTATATTCTACTCAGATTTTCAGCGACTTAAAAGCTCAGAACGATACAGACTACGAAAATCCTAAATTAAAATAAATGACTGATTTTAGCAGCAAAATAGTATGGATAAGCGGTGCTTCTTCGGGAATTGGTGAAGCACTGGCTTACCTTTTTAATCAGAAAGGCAGTAAAATAATAATTTCTTCGCGCCGGGAAAAAGAATTAGAGCGCGTAAAAAAAAATTGCCAACAGCCCGAAAAAATAAAAATTTTGCCCTTGGATTTGGCAAAGCATAATGAATTAATTGATAAGGCAGAACAGGCGTTCCGTCTATTCGGACGAATTGATATTTTAATTAATAACGGAGGAATTAGTCAGCGTGCTTTGGCTTTGGAAACCCAAACCGATGTCGATAAAAAAATTATGGACATTAATTATTTTGGTAACATGATTTTAAGTAAAGCAGTGTTACCAAGAATGATAGAGCAAGGCGGAGGGACAATAGTCGTAACCACAAGTTTGCTCGGCAAATTTGGCACGCCTTTGCGCTCAGCTTATGCAGCATCAAAACATGCTTTACATGGCTTTTACGATTCGCTGCGCAGCGAGGTTTACGACAAAAATATACAGATTCTGTTGCTTGTGCCCGGCTATATAAAAACCAATGTGTCTATTAATGCACTCACTGCTGACGGAACGCCACAAAACAGCATGGATAAAGGGCAGGAAAACGGTATGCTCCCTGCCAAATTTGCTGAGCTTGTACTAAAAGCCATTGAAAAAGGCAGAGAAGAACTTCTTGTAGGGGGGAAAGAGACCTTTGGGGTATATTTAAAGCGATTTTTTCCAAAATTTTTCTCTAAATTTATTCCTAAACAGAATGTTAAGTAATGATGAATTATTAATTCTGTTTGTCGCTAAAGAATAGTTCGTTCTTAAAGGATAATATACAAATAAATATGGCAAGGTGCTTACCTGATTCTTATAAAGAATCATAAAAAGCTTAATTCATGTCTGTTCATATACTCACCCGCCTAACCGCTTGAAGCGATCAGACGGATAATAAGATACAGTGGTTTCGCTCAACAAAAATTATTCGTACTAATTTGTATAATTAGTAGATAAAAAAGTGTAATCAGGAAAATTGTAATACTTTTGCTTTTCAAACGTCAATTAATATGCAAAGAACTCTATTAGCCTTTATTTTTCTTTTTCTTTTTAAAATTAGCGGATTTTCTCAGCCTAAATTCGCGCCCGAAAGACCAAAATTGGTCATAGGAATAGTTATAGACGGTTTTAGATACGATTATATTCAGCGGTATTGGAATAAATTTGGAGAAAAAGGTTTCAAAAAGCTTATTTACAGTGGTGCATTTTGTCAAAACCATATTAATAAGCAACTCATAAACGAGAGTATTGTGAGTTATGCTGATATTTCTACCGGCAGCTATGCTTCATCGCATGGTATTATCGACAAGGACTGGTACAACCGCATCACCGAGAAGATCGAAACTGCAGCTTTTGACAAAAAAGAGCGAGGAATAGGCGGCAACAGCGATGAAGAAAAATACAACGCTAAAAAATTGCTAGCTTCTACGCTTAGCGATGAATTAAAGTACGCTGAAAATGGAAAGGCTAAAATTATTAGTATCGCTATGAATGCCAATGCTGCTGTAATGCTTGCCGGACATAGTACACAAGCCTACTGGATGAACAATCGAACGGCTGAATGGACAAGCGCTAAATACTATTGCGACAGCCTACCAACTTATGTCAGAGCTTTTAATCAAAAAAAACTAGCCGATATTTATCTCGACCGCGACTGGACTACTTTGCTTCCTTTAGATAAATACAGCGAAAGTCTGCCCGACAACAACGAATTTGAGCGAGCTTTCGGGCGTTTCCATAAAGAGTTTCCATACTCACTTAATAAGCTAAACAATAGTGTTTTTCCATACAAAATTTTAACCGAAACACCCTTTGGAAATACCTATACCAAAGATTTTGCAATAGCCACTATTTTAGATGAACAAATGGGTAAAGACGACATTCCCGACTTGCTTCAAATAGGCTTCACTGCCGGCGAGGGACTATTTAATCGCTTTCATCCTTTATCAGTTGAAACAGAAGATTTTTATCTGCGTTTGGACAAAGATCTTGCTCATTTTCTGCAATTTATTGACGATGAAATAGGGAATGAAAATGTACTTATTTACCTCACTTCTACGCACGGAATGGCGCTTCCGCCTGATTATATGAAAACCCAAAACTTTGATGTAGACTATTTTGTGGCTTCCAAAAAATTAGGTATATTAAAAAGCTATTTAAAAGCTGTTTACGGTAAAGGAAACTGGATTTCTTATTACAATCATCAACAATTATATTTGAATAGGGACTTAATACGCAAAGCAGGCTATACGTTACGCAATTTTCAGGCCAGTGTAAGCTCTTTTTTAGTTCAGATTTCCGGTATTTCACAGGCAGTGAGTTCATCCGGCTTAGAAAATACAAATTTCACCCACGGAAACCTGCAATATATTCAAGATTCATATCAGCAAAAGCGTTCGGCTGATATTTTTATTAATCTTTCGCCTGCATGGTGCGAGCAACCCTATTTCAGAAACGAACAGCGAATGTATTCGCCTAATTCTGTCTATACTTACGATACGCATATCCCGCTTATCTGGTACGGCTGGAAAATAAAACGGAAAAAAATTAATACAACTACAGAACCTATTGATATAGCACCTACGATAGCCAATTTTTTACAAATTTCGTGGCCTAATGCCACGCAGGGCAAAGCCCTAAATAATTTGATTATCGACAATAAAACAGTGAAAGGACGGTATTAAAAAAGAATGAAAAATGTAGGATGAAAAGTGCTGCTTATTGATAATCAATTTATGTGCACATTAGAGGCTAAAAAATTAACGAACTATTGTAAGATTATTATGATAAATTAAGATTGCCAGTAAGATATCACAGAGATTAGTATTCTTTTCTTCTTCTATCATAATAAGTTTTATTAATTTCAGTGCATCAGCCTGTTAATTTCTTGTCAAAGAGACATCTTAATGATCATAATAAATCAACCTACAATTAAAATTAATTGTAGAACGTAGTTAATAATTAGATATAAATCTTATACCGAATTTTGTAACAGCTACTGCCTATTCTGCCCCTATCTTTGTATCATCAAAATAAGTTTAACTTAAAAAATCAAAAGATGAACAAATCAAAATGGATTTTAGGTATTTTAGCAACAGTAGTTGTTGCTTTTACCATAGTAAGTTGCGACAATAGTGCAACAAACAATTTACAGGCCACTCCAAATTCAAATGTAGCCTACTATGCCAGCATATTAACAATGAGTGATTTCTATGAAGTGGATGAAACGGCAAACGAAACCGAAACCAAATCAACACTCATCGATAAGGACTGTTTCTCTGTAAATGTTGAGCATAACGACAACGGACTTTTCTGGCCACGAAAATGGACATTAACTTATGCCGCTGAAGGCTGCACTGACCCCCGTGGAAATATACGAAAAGGAGCTATACAAGTGGAGCTAACAGACTTCTGGAAAAAAGACAATGCCCAAAGAACCGTTGAATATAAGAATTTCTATTACAATAACGCCAAAATAGAAGGGAAACTCACCATTCTGAATACCGGTTTGAACGATTCCGGAAATTTCACGTTTACACGTAAATTTGATAACGGCTTATTACTTCGTGGTGATACAGCACAAATGACTTGGGATTGCAATAAAAATGTCGAAATGACAGCCGGTTCGGCCACTTATAGAATGAACGATGACATATATTCTGTAACTGGTGGTTCTACCGGAGTAAATTTCGATGGTAAGAATTTCACAATGGAGATAGTCAATGCTTTACAGTATCATACCGGCTGTTTTTATCCGGTCAGCGGTACGCTCACTATCCAGACAGAGGGGCAATCAATTGTAGAAATTGATTATGGCGATGGAGAATGTGATAATGTGGCCACCATGACTCAAGACGGCATTAGCACTGAAATAGAATTATGAAAAAGCTCATAATTAGAAATGGTGAATCCTTAAAAATTCGCCATTCCTAATTTTTTTCTACTTTTGTAAGCTAAAGAAAATTAAAATGAATGAGCTTTTGAAAGAGAAAAATTTAGAACAGAAGAAAAGAACAGAAGAAAGTTTTTTTGATGTAGTTGAAGAACGCCGTGCTGTGAGAATTTATAACCAAAATATAAAAACGCCGGAGCAAATTATTCACAAAAACCTCGAACTTTCAACCTTGGCACCCAGTAGTTCTAATATGCAATTATGGGAATTTTATCATATTAAATCCGAAGCGGCAAAAAAGAAAATGGTAAATATCTGCTTAGAGCAATCCTCTGCAAAGACAGCCTCTGATTTTGTGGTAGCCGTAATACGTCCCGACAAATGGAAACGGAGCACTGAATTTAATCTGAAAGCCAACAAAGAGCAATTTGGTGAAAATTCCAAAGAATATAAACGTTTTAGACTGTATTATGGCAAATTAATGCCATTTGTATACCGAAATGATATTTTCGGTATAATGGGACTTTTTAGAAAAGGACTTGCATTAGGCATCGGATTATTTCGTCCGATAACCTATGAAGTGAGCAGAAAAAATGTAATCACCGAACTGCATCGGTCATTAGGATTTGCTTGTATGACTTTTATGTATGCCATGAAAGCCGACAATTATGACACCTGCCCCATCGGTGGCTTCGATAGTAAGCGCTTGAAACGAATGTTGAACCTGCCTTTTACTGCCGAAGTCTCTTTGGTTATGTCTATTGGAAAGGCCGGAGAAAAAGGCATCAGAGGTGAACGTATCCGTCTGAATCCTGAGAAAGTAATAAAAACAATCTGAAATACTTACTAATGACTAATTAATCACGGTTAATCATAGAACGTAATTAGTCATTATTCTTAGGTTTATAGCGAATTACTTCTACCTTTTCCATAGTGATAAGGCCACCCGATTTCGATTTTTCAAACAGCTTATCCACAATAGGGATAAAGCTATTAATTTTTTCCTCATTATCTACGATTTCAATAATCATAGGCAAATCATCACTTAAAGCCAGAACTTTGCTACTGTGCACTTTACTATTTGCCCCAAAAGACATCCGTCCTTTAGTAACTGTGGCACCTGCTAATCCGGCCTTTTTTGCCGCATAAACAATGGCTTCGTATAGCGATTTACCATAAGTATTATCACTTTCGCCGGTAAAAATACGTAATAATTTTGCTGTTCCCTTGATTCCCATTAGCTTATAGATTTAATTAGAGTAAAGCCTAACCATGCAGCCAGAAGACCTGCAAAAATACTCAGCCCAAGATACAAAATAAAACTGAAATACTGCGCATCCCGTATCAAACTAATATTTTCGTATGCAAAGGATGAAAAAGTTGTGAAACCTCCGCAAAAGCCCACAGCGAGAAACATACGTGCATTGGGT
>CAYQXT010000136.1:0-9091 GCA_964421365.1 uncultured Bacteroidaceae bacterium | reverse complement strand
GATATGGATTTTCCCTTCGGCATACGATTATCCGGCTAAACTGAATAAGGCTGTTTTGTATGTTTTTCGTAGAGGGGAAATAAAAAATAGTAAATTCATATTGTGGATTCCGGGTAGTGGTGTTTCTGATTTTGCGTTCCGCTTTATCAAGAAATTTTTTCAGATAGAGTTAAATAAAGGCTATAATATAATGGTGTATATTCCGGCCTATCACATGGAACGTACCAAAATTGGCAAAAAAAATTCGCATGGTTTTATGACGGCTTCTTCACTACATAATATTAAAAATATTCTGGCCGGCACAAAAGAGTTACGGAGTATCGTGAAATATCTAAAAGCTCAGAAAGTTAAAAGTATTGGTGCATGGGGAGGCTCTATGGGGGTTAGTATGCTGCTCTTAGCCGATAATCAAGTGGGCGGGTTTGAGCATCTTAGTTTGATGATTCCGGTTTTAGACTGGCGTACGATTATAACTACTAATGCGCAGACACGCAGTGTTTTGGATAGTATAATCGGTAGGGGATTTTCATTATCTTTGCTCAATAAAGCGTATGGACTTATCAGTCCGGTAAATTACAAGCTGAAGACGAATCCGGCGAGAGTTCAAATTTTGTATGGTCGCTACGACCAGCTTAATCCTGTGGATACTATTTTAAATTACTGCCACAAAAGGAGCATAACAAATATTTGTGGCTATTCCAGGAGTCACGCGAGCATTCTATTCAGCAAAAAATTATATTCGGATTATGCACATTTCCTCGATTCTTTATAGATGACTAACAATAGGTAAGACCCTAACAAAATGGGAATAAGACACTATTAATTAACGAGCATAGTCTTACAACCGGTCGGACGGATAGCTTTATTAAAATCAATAACTTAAGTTTCGCAGTAGTTAATCTACTTACTTTATGTTCATTATTATTCGTTTTTAGGTCGAAAGTTTTTTAATTCCCGGCTAAAATATCGGAGCTAATTAGTTAATAAATATTAGCAGATGCAGCCGATGTATATTTTGTTTGCTTAAATGAAAAGTTAATGAAACATCATGGGGTTCAAAAAACACATAAAAAAAAGAACGTTTTAAAGCTTTCACTTTAAAACGTTCTTGTGGTACCACCTGGAATTGAACCAGGGACACACGGATTTTCAGTCCGTTGCTCTACCAACTGAGCTATGGTACCCGCTGTATTGCGGTTGCAAAAGTATAGTATTTTTTTAATCTACAAAATTATTTTGTACTTTTTTTTCTTATTCTGCTACATTCTTTAGGTAATATAATTTGTGTGCGTCTATAAAGTCACTGTTCGGCAAAGGTTTTACCTTTGTTGTATTTATTATTCAGACTTAGCCTGAAAGAATATTAACGATTCAGGTATGGCCTGAGCCGAACAGCCGTTTAGGTCAATAGAAATTATTTGTGCTTATTCGTGTAATTCGTGGAGAAAATATATTTATTGGACTTTATAGACGGACACGAATTGGGAAGCTTCCAAGTGTTGTCGTACGTTGGAAAGTCTTTCTGCAAAAAAAAACGTTTTCAACCTGCCGACAGGCTGTTGGAGGCGTTTTAAACATCATTAACAATGAAATAAAATAGTTCCCAGATATACAATTAATTTTAGTAGAGTTCCTATCTATCTTTAACTATTATATATTAACTATATAACAATGTATTATAACTTCTAACTTAATAAAATCCCTTTCCTGCTCACTTTTGCCTTTTGAGATGCCATGCTGAGGGAGTTTTACTCACTAATGACTCTTTTTTACTTATATTGCTACTTTGAATTACTTTTGCTGCCATAATTGCGGCTAATTGTTTTTCTACCTCAGTAGCCATTTCCTCTGGTTTAAAAAAGTTTGGAACAAAGTGTGTGTCATAATTTCCCGATCTAAAGGCATTGTGTTGCATCACAAAACGGCCAAAAGGCAAGGTGGTTTCTATTCCTATAATGCGGTAGCTTTCTATGGCTTTAGTCATTTGTTTTATGGCATCTTCGCGGTCTATTCCGTGTACTATCAGTTTGGCCAGCATTGGGTCGTAGTAAATAGGTATGTCCATGCCTTCTTCGTAGCCATCATCTACACGAATACCGGTACCTACCGGTTTTTGGTATTTAATTAGTTTGCCTATATCGGGCAGAAAATTATTGGTAGGATCTTCGGCATATATCCGTAATTCTATGGCATGACCATTAATATACAAATCATCCTGTGAGAATTTTAGTTTTTCGCCACTGGCAACATTTATTTGCTCCTGAACCAAATCTATTCCGGTAATCATTTCGGTAACGGGATGTTCTACTTGCAGACGAGTATTCATCTCCAGAAAATAAAAATTTTTGTCAGCATCCAATAAGAATTCAACGGTTCCGGCACCAGTGTAGTTACAGGCACGAGCAACATTAACTGCTGCTTCGCCCATTGTGCGGCGTAGTTCGGGACTCAAAACAGCAGAAGGAGCTTCTTCTATCACTTTCTGGTGGCGACGCTGAACGGAACATTCGCGTTCAAAAAGATAGACGATATTCCCAAAATTATCAGCCAGAATCTGAATTTCCACATGGCGGGGCGATGTAACATATTTTTCGATAAAAACAGCTCCATTGCCAAAGGCAGAAATAGCTTCGCTAACGGCACGTTGCAGTTGTTCCTCAAATTCTTCTTCTTTGTCCACACGTCGCATTCCTTTGCCACCACCACCTGCAGCGGCTTTTATCAGCACCGGAAAGCCTATTTCTTTGGCTGTTTTTAGAGCATCAGCATGATTCTCTATTTCTTTGGGAGTACCAGGAACCATAGGTATATCGTAAACTTTTACGGCTTTTTTGGCCGCTAACTTATCACCCATTACAGAAATGGCTTTGGGCGAAGGCCCTATAAAAGTGATTCCTGCTTCACTTGTCAGACGAGCGAAATCGGCATTTTCTGATAAAAAACCGTAGCCAGGATGGAGGCCATCTACGTGCAGGTCTTTACAAACCTGTAGTATTTTGTCGGTACGTAAATAGGATTCGTTAGATGCAGGCGTACCTATATTTACTGCCTCATCGGCAGCTTTTACGTGTGGTGCATTAACATCTGCATCAGAATAAACGGCAACAGTGCGTATGCCCATGGCTTTTGCTGTGCGAATTACTCGCATGGCTATTTCGCCTCTATTGGCTATCAATATTTTTTTCATTGGTTTAAAATTTGTTCCCTAATTACATTAATTAACATTAAATATGTTTCTTTAAAAATTCAGACAGGAAATAAAACAAGTCTTTTTTTTATCCAAAAATAATTTTTTTTTTCTAAAAAGGAAAATTATTATTAATAGTGAATGCAGAATCCCGTTCTATAATTTATAAATAGTCTTTACCTGATTCATACCGAATCGGTATCATGTATTTATGCTTTTTTTGTAATATTCTTATTGTAAACGAAATAACAAAATCTTTTTCGGTATTTTTGATAGCGCTTAGTATCAATAGTTTGTTAAATTATTGTAGCTATTTTCTATCGACAAACGGCACTTACAATTCATAATTACTTACAGAATAGTTAATAGCAAACCAATTATAATAAGAATACTAAAAGTAAGAATGGTGGCTTTTCGTAAATTGCGGCTTCCTAAGCTGATAGAATAAATCATTTTAAGTAAATTATTACTGGAAGTGGCTATTAGTGTTGCCTTTACTATGAGTGGAATGCCTAAGGTCTGACTGCCATTCTGAAAAAGGTTTAAGATAAAAGGGTCAATATCGGTAACTCCTACAATGAGTGAAAGAATATTAATGCCTGCATTTCCGTAATTCTTAACGATAAAGCCCGTAAGTACGGAGAAAAAGGCAAATAGCAAACCAAAAATAAGTGCTGTTTTAAGTTCTAGCGGATTATTATGATGCTTTTCTTTTGTTGGACTATTCTCCGTTTTTTTGTTGCGGGCTAAGAAAAAACTAATGGCGGCTGTAACAATTATCATTACCGACAAATAAGGTAATAAACTAAGGGCTATATCTTTATTGAAAATTAAGGCGAGCAAGAGCAGTCGCAGGTACATCATGGCTGTGGCAGAAAGAATGGCTGCTACCATAATTAAATTATTAGCTTCTGATTTACTTTTGCGTGCCAGAATAATGGTAGTGGCCGTGCTGCTATACAGCCCGCCTATAATAGCGGTAAGCATAATTCCGGAATCGGGGAATACAAATTTTTGGAGCAAATAACTAAAATAAGAAATAGCCGAAACAGCCACTATGGCCATCCACAGTTGATAGGGAGTGAGTTTTATTCCTTGAATTATTGGTGTTTGAGGTAATAGGGGCAAAATTATACCGGAAATGAAGATAAATTTGGCCAGCGTTAGGAATTCGTCATTACCGAATTTTTGAGAAAGGGCAAATAATTCTTCTTTTATCTCGGTAAGTATTAATATGCTAACAAAAATAAGTAGTACCAACCATTTGGGTTCTGTATAAAGTAATGGGGCTAAGCTGTAAGTAAGCAGTGCAATCACTACTGAAGTGAGGCCATAATGTTTGGCTTTTTTTATTTTTTGAAAGTAATAAATAGATAGAAATAAGGCTAATATTAGTGCTCCCAGCCCATAAATTAAAAAATTATGTGGGGAGATAATATAAAGGACAAAGCCTAAAATTCCGATAAGAGCAAAGGTGCGTCCGGTACCAAAAAGAATATCTTCCTTGGCTTCGGTATGGTGCATTCTTTGTTCTATACCGATAATAAGTGAAAATAAAAAAACAATAGAAAAATTGATTAAATCCTGGGGAATATGTGTTAGTATTTGTTTCATTTTAAATGTTTGGGCTAAATTACAATTTATTTTAATGATTAAAACTAAAAATCCGGCTATATTTTAAAAACATTAAGTGAAATTCAGCATTTAGAAATTCACAATTGAGCCCAGTATAAAAAGGTGAATTTGCATTGAAATCGGTCGGATTTATTAATCAATTATAAATGAGCTGTCTATTTTTACAGTTTTAATAAATTTATCCCTCTGACCGGTTTTTAGACCGAATTCACAATTATTTATAAATATCCGTACTTTCATCCACTTTGTGGGTATGCGGGTTTATCTGGAAGCTTTCAAAATCATGTGCTCCCAAACGGTTACAACGCGTTAGCCGGTCGGCACTCAAAAAGGTACCTTTGAAAATGCCATATCGACTGATTAGCTGTTTGCTGTAAGCCGAACAGGAAGGCTCGTAAAGGCATTGTGCAGAAAATTCGGGTGAAATTAGCTTTTGGTATATAAACATAGGAAAGCCGAGAAGCCAATTTAGCGGATTGGCTTTTTTCAGGCCACCGAAGCCAAATTCCACTTTCTTTGAATTTTGGTTGCTTATTTGGTTCATAGTTGTAGCAAAAATTTTTTGCCGGTCGGATTGGGCATTTTGTGCCGAACTTATATTTATCCCAATACTAAAACAAATAATAAGTAAAATAATTTTATTCCAAGACTTTTGCATTTTCGGGTATTTTAAAATTAAAATAGCCATCGAAATTCTTATATTCACTGCGGATCTTGCTATATTGCGTGCTATGAATAACGGAATCTTGTGGTGCTTTATATTCAATTTCTACTAAGCGTTGCGGCAAAACAAAATTACCAAAATTCTGATAATTGAGGTAATAAATTTTTTGGATAATTTTTCCTTGTGGCGAATAATAGGCCAAGTATTTGGGTAAATAGTTTTGATGTACAATTTCGGCTTTGCTGATATATTTTTGCTGACTTAGTGGCGCTTGCCATGTACTGATAATCAAATCGCCCTCATTGCGCGACTGCGTGAGCGTGTAGCCGCCTTCCTGCAAACCTAAGTCCGAAACCTGATTGTTGGCAAAATAGTACAGCAGATTGTTTTTGGAGCTGAGGAAAAGGTCGTGCATAACTTTTACCTGATTGGTTTTTGGGTAATAAAATTTTGCTTCGCCTTGCAGGCTAGAAATATAAATATAATCTTGAGGAGCGATAAAATGAATTACCATTTTGTTGCTCGGAGCTTGATAATATAGGTCTTGCACAATAGTTATTTTTTTGCCATTGTGTACATTAGCCGTTTCAGAATGCGCATAGATGTAACTATCCTGTGCATCAAGACGACCAATTACAAGGATTAATAGGCTTAATACTATTGCTTTACTGTTTTTAAAGATTAACCACATAGACAAGGTATTAGAAAATACATATTTTTGAATTCTATTAGTCATTTTAGTCATTTTTTTTATCTGTTTATATTTACCACATAGACACATAGAGAGCATAATCTTTTTTTTGTATAAAAAGATGTTTTGAGTGTACATAGTGAAAATTTTCTCAAAATTTTCTGCACTTAATTACTTACTTTTAAGTGAAAAAACTAATAATGAAAAGTTTTTATCACTATTCGATGATGCGCGTAGGTGAGCTATTGATCACGCTACGAGCTTACTGTTTTTACTTTTCACTCTTTACTATCTTCCTCCATATCAAAAGTTGTTTTTTTAATTTTTCGGCTTGTTCTTTTTTTAATAAAGAAATATTAACCGGTTTATAATTAGCGACTCCATTTTTGGAATAAACACTGATTAACAACATTTTTCGCCATCCAAAAAATAGACTTTTAATTTTCACATCAGCTATTTGTTCTTTGGGTATCTGGTATTGCTTAGGTTTAACAAGTAGTGGATGAACATTATAATAGCGTATTAATATATATTGTTCGTGGCTGTCGGAAAAGATAAAATAATGGGGCATCCGAATAAGAAAAGCAATGTAAACGGCAAGAATAACGGCCATTCCTATTCGAGAAACAAAAATATCAAAAGGAGCAGTGAGAATAAACATCATTGCTATAAAAATACCCACAACGCCTAATATAATGCGAAGAAACATGCTATATGCAGCAGCTTCTAATTTGTTTTGTATAATCATTTCTTTTTTTTGGTAAAAATAAATGTAATTGGGCAATTATACTAACCTACTTCAAAAAATTGTAAATGCTTTTTTGTAACTTACTGATGTTCTGAAATGAACATCAGCAAGCATACAAAATGCGATACTGGCACGGTAAAAAAAAACCGCAGGTAATACCTGCGGTTACCAATTGTTGCTAACGCCACAAATTCCAACAATCAGCTTATTCATATCGTTTGATTAATTCTAAATATTTATCTTTAAGCTGCTTTAATTTAGACAAATCTATACTTTTCCCATAAATCCGAAAAGTATTATACATTTCGTTTCGGTAGTAGATTACGGCTTGAGCCGCATCATAATTTATATCAGGTAAATTACTACGTGTTAGAGTAATGATTTTACGAAAGAATTCCCAGCTAAGTATCCTTGGCATCACAATATAATATAAATTCAGCTCTTCTTGCTCATGGAAAAAACCTTCTTCTAAACGCTTAAGGACAAAGAATTTCTTTAGTTTGGTAAGGCCTATTTCTGGAAATTTTTTATCTTTTTCAAAACTAATTCCTTCAGCTTGGAATGCTCTTTGCAGCTCTTCTACTTGCTCGTAGGATTCGAGATTTTTAATCCGGATGGCACCAAATTCTTTAGTATTAGCTTTTATGCTAGCATCATAGTACAAAAATGAAAAACCAATATATTTTTTAACTTTGTGCGAAATAGAAGTAATATCTTCCCAATTATATTTTTTTTTTGTAAGGAAATAAATATGCCCGGGTTTTGTACTTCTTTCGGGTAAATTGGAACCGTGATAACCGGGAAAGGGGTGTATATCCTGTACGACAAGTGTACCAGGAATAATTTTAGAACTAAGTTTTTCAAGACCTTCTTCTTTTAGCACGTAGCCAAATGCATCAAATATTTCGTTTGTCATAGACTATATTTTTTAATAATTTCGTATCTTATAATCCAAATATACTAAAAAAAGAGTAATAATCAATTTAAAATCAAAGAAAAGATGAGACTAAAATTAATTTTATTTCTAACGAGCTTATTTATAGTATTTTCGTTTAACACCGAAGCACAGGCTTGGAAGAGCCTGTTAAACAATGCAAAAAAACATGCTGCTCAGAAGGTTCAACGCGAAGCGAACAAAATGGTTGACAAGACATTAGATAAAGCTGTTGACAAAACGACTAAAAAAATTACGGAAAAAATTAACAAAAAAAAGGCAGATAAGAAGGCAAACACATCTCCTTCCGAATCGAAGAATTATAATAGTGAAAGTGAAATAAGTGCAAGTGAAAGCCAAACTAAGGCAAGCAATAATGCTTCAGATGCCAAAAAAACAGACAATTCGGACGAGGATGTCATGAATCTCTTTAACAAAATGAGTGGTGCCAATGACCTTAAGTATGACGATTCCTACACTTTTGATGCCGAATTAAAATACCGCATAGAATCCTTTGATAAATCGGGCAAGTCTAAAGGAGTCGCTTTTTACCGAACTTTACTTTCTAATTCTAATCAGGATGCCGCTATGATTTTTGAGCCGGGCAAGAGTAATAATCAGCCTGATAATGGTAGTGGTTCTTTTATTTTTGATACACGGAATCATGTTTTTATCATGCTCAGTAAAAGCGATAAAAAAGAAGGCTTCGTAATGGGCACTAATGGCGATGACAATGTTTCCAAGGAAACAAACGATAATTCATCGGATGCTAAGGAAGATTTGAGCAATAAGGACGAATATGGTTTGCACTACAAAAAAACCGGTCGGACAAAAAAGATACTGGGCTATACTTGCGAAGAGTATGTAGCTACGGAAGACAACACTGAAAATCATATTTGGGGAACTAAAGAGGTGAAATTTAATTCTTCTACGGCACTCAACCGCTTAAATGCTTTTTCCGGCAATTATTCTGCCGGCTTATATCCCAGTGGTTTTTTAATGGAAATAAATACTAAAGATCTAAAAACGGGCGAAAGTACTCTTTTTAAAGTTGTAGAATTCAGTGATCATAAGAATAATACGCTTAGTTTGAAAGGCTTTAAACTGGCAAAAATAGGGAGCAATCTTAAGTAAATGCTTCGTTTTATATTCTCGAACTGAATTCCTGATTATTTGTGCGCACGAGCGGGCTTTCCACTTGTAGTACCCCTTATGCAGGGCAACAAAAGCAT
>CAYQXT010000135.1:0-9092 GCA_964421365.1 uncultured Bacteroidaceae bacterium | reverse complement strand
AACTCAGATTTATCATATTCCGAATGAAAACTAACCGGAATATCACTTGCGCCAACCAAGGAGGCGACACCTCTGTCTTCATCTCCAAATAATCGGGGAACAACAAAGATTATTTCTAAATCTTCTTGCTGAGCAAGCCCCTTTGTTAGTCCATAAGAAGCTGTTCCCAAGCCACCGGATATGTGCGGCGGAAACTCCCAACCAAACATTAATACTTTCATAAGATTTTGGTTCTAAGCGTTTTTATATTCATCAATTAAACATTTGATACGAAGTATTTCGGCCACACTCCACGCCTGAGAAATAGCCCCACGTGGGTAATGTGGCGGATTTCCATCATAAATTTCTGAGATAGTACCAATACCAGCATTGGTCATATCCTCTTCAAAACCCCTAAAAATTTTTTCGGAAAAATCAATAGCTTCTTTTCCATAGGCCTTGAGATAAGCTTCTACGAAATGACCTAAGAGCCAAGGCCAAACGGTGCCTTGGTGATAGGCTTTATCCCTTTTTTCCTGATTTCCTTCATAAATTCCCTTATAATCAGGGTTTCTGGGCGATAGAGTGCGTAAGCCTTTTGGAGTAAGTAGTTCCTTCTGCACTTTTTTCAACATTTTTACTCGTTTTGCCTCAGAAAGCACAGCAAAGGGAAGCGATGCTGCAAATATCTGGTTAGGACGTATGGACCAATCAGTTTTTTCATCATCCACATAATCTGCCAGATACCCTTTTTCATCACTCCAAAAAATAGATTCAAAAGACGAGGCTATTTGTTTGGGCAAATTTTCCCAATTTGTAAGGAAATCTTTGTCTCTGGCCTTTTTGGCCACTTCCAATGCAAAACACACGGCATTATACCATAATGCATTTATTTCAACGTCATAACCTATTCTTGGCGTTACTGCTTTACCATTCACCATGGTATCCATCCATGTAAGTGCCTTACCTTGAACGCCAGAATATATCAGACTATTTTGCCGCATTTTTATACCATAAGTAGTGCCATTTTTATAGGCTTCGAGTATTTCTTTAATTTTTTTGCCATAGCATTTCCAGATAGTGGCAAAAGAGCCTAAAGCATAAACATATTTCTGTAAAGCCCAAATAAACCAAAGCGGTGCATCTACCGAATTAACATCAGCCGTATTTCCAATCCCGAGATTAGGGAATAAGCCATTTCTTAGTTCGGCCGACATAGTATCCAATACATTTTTGGCGGTTTTGAAATCCTTGCGAGCAATAGAAAGCCCCGGTAGGGAAATGAAAGTATCGCGTCCCCAGATTCCAAACCATGGATAACCGGCAGTCACATAAAGTTTTTTTCCTTTTTTTACAAAAAATTGCTGCGCTGAATTTTCCAGATTATGTTCATAACTATTTCGTGGAGTACGTTTATTTATTTCGGTAGTGAATTTTCGTTTTAGATTTTTGGGTTCAATTTCGGTTGTTCCGGCCGAAAAAACAATGCTTTCGCCTTTTTTTAGCGAAAGCTCAAAAAAACCTATTGAAAATAAATCCTCATGAAAATCGTAGCCTCTTTTTTCTTCTTCTTGGTACTCTACATTGTAATACCAGTCAGGGGCATGTGTGTATTCATTTTTCTTTGAACTTTGCAAGTACAGATGCGGATATCCGGTATAAAGTTTTACACGAATACCATTTGAAACTGGCTCAAATTTTGAGTTAACCTCTAAATTGGCATGACTAAGCTTATGTATCTGTCTAAAAGCAAGGTAAGGTTGGAAACGAATTTTTGTAGGTGAATGTGCCTCTTCTAGCGTGTATCGAAAAAGTATTCGTTCTTCGGCTTCGGCGAGAATAATTTCTTTTTTCAGGATAACACCCCCTACACGGTAACTGTGTGTGGGAATCGGATTACTGTGAAAATCGCGGATATATTTATGCCCTAAAGGGTGATATAATCCCGAATAACAACGACTTCCAAGATGGAATTCCTGATCATGCTGGATAATTGTTTCGTCTAGAGCAGAAAGCAATATATGCTTCTCTCCATCTAAATCGTCTAAAGGACAGATCAACAGACCGTGGTATTTACGAGTATTACAAAAAGTAATTGTCGTACTCGCGTAAGAGCCAGCTCTGTTAGAACGGATGATTTCTCTACTCAATGAATAGCTCAGATTAATGAGTTGTCGCTTCTCGAAATTTAAGTAACTCATAGGCAATGCTTTATTTAGGAATAAATTAGTTCACAAATTTGTGATTTCTTGCCGAAAGTTACGATTAATTTTATAAAACAACAATTATTTAATAAATAAATTTTGGTGATTATTAGGCTATTACAAACGTTTTAGATTGTTTAACATTCAATCTAATAAAGGACTGTAATTGTTACATTTTTTATATCTTTTTTTGTTTATAACAATTAACAATAATTTAAGAAAATCGTTTGAAATTTTGCATTTTTTAAGTTTTCTATATACCTTTATAGACTTATTTCATTATATGAACCTGATTTATAGAGAGATAAAAAAGAATAGCCAAATTTGGAAATTTAGCTTGTATGGTTTTTTTAAAAATTTGCGATTTTTTGAACCTTACCTTTTTATTTATTTATTAGATGCGCATCTTAGCCTGTTCCAAATAGGAATTTTATTTAGCATAAGAGAATTTATTGTCTATTTTTTTGAGATTCCTTCGGGTATTATTGCCGATAAGCTGGGGAATCGTAAAGAATTAGTTTCTTGCTTTATTTTCTATATTTTTTCGTTTGTATTATTTGCCTTGGGGAATCACTTTTATTATTATGCATTGGCAATGATACTTTATGGTTTTGGGGAGGCTTTCCGTTCGGGCACGCATAAGTCTATGATTATGTCGTATTTAGAACAAAAAGGCTGGTTTGCACATAAGAGTTTTGTTTATGGACGAACCCGCTCATTTTCTTTGCTTGGTTCAGCACTATCGGCCATTTTTTCCATCATTTTTATCTGGTATTTTAATAATATAAAACTTCTTTTTTATATTAGTATCATACCTTATATTATTGATTTCTTTCTTATTCTTTCTTATCCCAAAAATTTAGATAATACGATAGTAAAACAAACCGGTTTTTCAAATTTTTTTAAGGATAGTTGGGCAAGTTTGAAAAGTATCTGGAAACAAAAATATGTGCTGCGAATAGTAATATCTTCAGCTAGTTTTGAAGCGATATTTAAGTCTTTGAAGGACTACATACAACCGGTTGTGAAAATTTTGATAGCCGGAAGTCTGAGTTTTATGTTTATCAAATCTAAAAGTCCGGACGAAAATTTAAAATTCTTGTTGGGTTTATTTTATGCCCTGATTTATATTTTCAGCTCTCTAGCTTCGCGCCATGCTTTCAGATTACGAAAAATACTGCCTGCTGCCAAATTAATGAATACTATCTTTTTGACTTTTGCATTTCTTTCGATTCTGTTAGCTATTAGTATAAGTAAGACTCAATTATGGATAATTGCTTTTTTATTTTTGTTATTATTTATTTTACAGAATCTTAGGCGACCGTTTTTTGTTGATATTATTGGTGATTTTTTGAAAAAAGAGGAGCGGGCAACCGTCTTGTCTATTGAGAGCCAGTCGAAGTCGATTTTTTTGATTATATTAGCCCCTGTGGTAGGTCTTGTGGCAGACAATTGGGGATTAACATGGCTTTTTGCAGGAATAAGTATTCTCATCTATATTCTCTACAAAATAACAAAGCTTTAAAATGGAAAAGAAAGAAAGTAAATTTAAAGCATTTTTCGAGGAAGGTTTTTCTTATTTTAAGGAACAAAACACAGAAAAACTCAGCGAATGGTTTTTGGCCTCGAAAAAGATTATTAAGGAAGAAGCACAAAGAACTATTGATGAAAAAAACAAAATATGGAATAAACTATTTTATTCACCACATGCTATTATGCTGCTAATTGACCTTGTTGATGGGCAGATAGTAGATGCGAATAGGGCTGCAATTGATTTTTATGGATATTCGTATGAAAAAATACTTTCCAAAAAAATAGACGAAATAAATATATTAAGCCGTACGCAGGTGAAAGCTGAAATGGAGGCTGCCCGTTTGGAGAAACGCAATTATTTCCATTTTATACACCGTTTGTCCAATGGCGAACGTAAGCAGGTAAATGTTTACTCCGCGCAGATAGAAAAAGATGAAAGGAAGCTTCTTTTCTCACAAATCTATGATGTAAGCACTGTTTCTCAACAAAAGAAATTGATTTATAAATTAAAACAAGCCATAGAACAAAGCCCTGTTTCTGTTATGATTACGGATATTAAGGGGAAAATAGAATATGTTAATCCATATTTTGAACAAATTACCCAATATTCCTTAGCTGAAATAAAAGGTAAAAATCCACGAATTCTGAAATCAGGTTATTCTCCAGATTCTGAATATGCAAATCTATGGGAAACTATCAGCTCAGGGAAAACATGGCAGGGGGAATTTCTTGATGTTAAAAAAAACGGTATCCGCTATTGGGAAAGGGCTTTAATTACGCCATTGAAGGACGAGAGTGGTCAGATTATAAATTTTCTGGGTATCAAAGAGGTAATTACAAAAGAAAAAGAACTGGTTACTAAGTTACAAAAATCAGAGCAGGAATTAAAGGCTGTTCTATCTCAAAGAAACCAATTATTTTCGATTATAGGACATGATCTAAGAAATCCTTTTAATGTAATATTAGGTTATAGCCAACTATTAGAAGCCCATTTTCAAAATTATCCGGCCAAAAAAATAAAAAAGATGCTTCATTTTCTGAATGAAAGTACCGAAAAGGCCAATAATTTATTAGAAAATTTATTAACATGGGGTTCTGTACGTACTGGTAAAATAATGCTATTAAAGACTGATATTAGAGTGGTAGATTTGTTGAATAAAGCCATAGCTGCAGTTAGTTCTCAGGCTATATCAAAAAAAATAAAAATCGAACTTAAAGTTGATAATAATGTAGAATTGAGAACAGATGTTGATATTGTTTCTACTATACTAAGAAATCTGTTGACCAATGCATTAAAATATAGTCAACCAAACTCGATGATTTATTTGAAAACCCAAAAGAAAGATGAGGAAAGATTTTTTATCTGCATCGAAGATTTTGGTGTGGGTATTTCTAAGGAGAAATTAGACAAAATTTTGGAGCATAAGAAAAACATCTCCTCGAAAGGAACTCAAGATGAGAGAGGTACAGGTTTAGGCTTAGGCTTGGTTTTTAATTTTATTGATTTATTAAAATCTGAACTATCAATAGAAAGCACAGAGAACAAAGGAACGAAAGTCTCTTTCAGCTTGGAATTAGCCAAAGAAAAAACCGGCTAATGCCGGTTTTTTCTAAACAGGTTTGTACCGATTTAAAATTCGATCACTATTCCAAAGAATATCCACATACTGTGCTCGTTTATAAGTATAAGGGTCTTTAACATTCTTCTGGCTCAATTTTCCTCTAAAATCGTCAATCGACTGATAGTTTTTTTTATTCATCCATTCTTCAATATCTTCAAGCATGGTACTAAGATAGCTAATTTTATTCTGATAAAGAGTACTAACAATTTGAACGGCATCAGCACCAGCCAAGAACATTTCGATAATATCTTCGCCGGTATGAATTCCGGTGTTACTACAAACAGATGCTTTGATCTGATTGTATAATAGCCCGGTATATCTTAAAGCCAAGCCTTTATCGTTAGGTGAACTTAAATTCCATGGAAAGTGGTGGCGCTCTTCATCAATATTGATAGATGGCTCAAAAAAGCGATTAAAGAGAACGAAACCGGCCACTTCCAGCTCATCAAAACGATGAATAGCCTGCAAAATATTCGTATAAAAGGGACTTAATTTCAATGTAACGGGTATTTTCACTGCTTTTTTTACGGCCTCTACAACTTTTAGTTGTCGGGTTAATATTTCATCGGCCGATAGAGAAGGGTCTGTAACTTGCAAAAAGAAGTTAAGTTCCAATGCATTTACTCCGGTAGAAGCCAAATCTTTAGCATAATCTCCCCAAGATAAGTCATAAACAGCATTTAAACTGGCAATTAATGGTATATTAATCTGTTTTTTTGCTTTTTCTAATTGTAGTAAATGATATTTTGGCCCCGCATGTTCCATCTCTGGAAAAATATTGGTCATTTCAGCATTACGGTTGTCGTATTCTGTTAGTTGCTCATCTAATTCAAAGCTCTCTAAATGAATTTGCTCTTCGAAAAGAGATTTATATACCACGGCTGCAGCTCCAGCATCTTCTAAGCGCTTTAGATTTTTTAAATCATTAACTAAATTACTGGCGCCCACAATAATTGGATTTTTTAGTTCTAATCCACAATAGTTTGTTGTTAAATTTGCCATCAGATTTTATTTTAGATTTGACTATTTTCTTTCGTGTAAAGATAATGATATTTTTATAACATCCATTATTCTTTAGGATTTTTTCGTTAAAAGAGTATCGTAATCCGGAATTTTTTTTTTGAGCTCAATAGTTTTTGATTGTTTATCAAGATAGTAAAAGAAGTGATTAATGCCATTGCTTATAAACAGAAAGGAGACATTCAATACTGTATTATAAGTAAAAATTTGATCGGCAACAGACTGGTTTATAGGTATATTTGGAGCTTTACATTCAATTAATATAAGAGGATTCAGCGATTTGTCATTAATTAAAGCATCTATTCGAAGTGGCTGACCGTTTACTTCTACTTTTTTTTCGATTTCAAAAAGACTTTTCGGACAGTTTTTTTCTTCGATGAAAAAATGAATAACATGCTGGCGAACCCATTCTTCATGGCTTAGTTTCACATACTTTTTACGAATAATATCAAAAATATAAAAGGCATCATTTTTTTTGATAATCTTAAATTCGTATTGCGGAAAATTTAGTTTGTTATTCATACTTATTTCTTTAACCGCTCCTAAGTTTAAAAAACGTTGGAAGGTTTATTTCTTAATAAAGATAAAATCGCCACCTTCGTCTCCGGCATACTTTATATCCCCGAATTGGGGCATATTAGGACTATTATTGCCCACTGGAATTTCTATTTTTTGAAATAATTCGGTAGCCGAAAGAAATTCTTGTGTATTTTCTTCCAGTCGATTGCTTAAATATTTAAAAAACACACTTTTGTTTGGTACCGTTTTAAGTGTTCCGCTGGTAATAGCGTTTCGGCTTTTTAAGTCATATTTTTTTTGAATAGCCAATGAGGCATTTCTCATCAAACTTCTGGTATGAAAAATACTACCGCTAAAACAGGCATCAGCCAGTAAAAGAGTATGTTTTGAGTCTATTTTTTTTATATTATCAACCAGTACACTATTATATAACCATGCATCGGTATACCCCATTTCTGCATCCGAAGGCAGCCAATAGCCAATATTTGTTTTCTCATCATAATCGCCATGACCGGCGTAAAATATTACTAAATTATCTTTTTCGGTTACTTTTTTGGCCAAATCATCAAAAGAACGAATAATTTGCCTGTAAGTAGGATTTTTTAAAAGTTTTACATTTGCAGGCGAAAAGGTATATTTCTGAGTAAGTATACTGTACAATTTTTGCGCATCTTTTGTAGGTTCCCCCAATAAATCGGGTATCTGGGGATCGACATAATCACTTACACCAATAATTATAGCATAAAATTTCCCTTCGCCGCTCAATTTATTCTGAACGTTATCATTGCTTACATTTACTCTTTGTTGGTCATTATTAATTGTAAAACTTTTTGTCGCAATCCTGTTCTTCAAATCTGTTGCCACCACTCTAATCAGGTTTTCGCCTGTAATCAGCGGAATTTCGATACGAAAATAACCCGAAGCAAAAACTTGGGCAGGAATAGTATTTACGACTACACTTGCAATACCATCATTATCTTCGGCTTTCCCTTCGATGGTGAGTGTACTTTGGCTAATCCACTTAAAGCCTCTTGAAAAATCGGGACTTGTAATAGAAATCACCGGTGCTTCATTTGCTTTTGTCTCTGTTTTAAGTTCCACCGATTTGATAAAAGTATAGTCGATTTGTCCCTTATTTTCTGTATTTTTCAGTAGAATAGTATTATTCCCTTGCTTTATATAGTTTGTAATATCAAATGAGTGATAATTATAGGTTCCATCTTTTCCAAAGCCGATATCTGCGAGTGGTTTGGTATCTAATAAATTATTATTGTTTACCGAGATAGAAAAATCGGTATAATCTCCATCTTTATCAGTATTAACATCAGTGCCATATAAATTTAGCCTCATAGAACTGTAATCCGAAGGCGAATTTACATAAAAATCGAGCACCGCTTTATCCTGTGCAGCAAATTTCAAATTAACTTCGTTTGGCTTATCAAGCAAAATTGATTTAGAAATACTTTTACCTGGTGAATCAACATTTACCTGAATGGCTGTTAAATAAAAATAGTCGGTTTGACCTTTGTTCTCAGTATTAAAGATATTTATCTTATTCTTCCCTTGTGACAGATAGGAACTGATGTCCAACTTCATATTTCGGGGAATACCATCCGAACCCAAGCCCTTGCTTTTAATTTGCACCTGACTAAAAAGTTCTTTCCCGTTAATTGAAATTGTGGCCTCTGTATAATCCCCATCCTTGTCGTAATCATTATCATAGCCTGTTAGAATCAGGTTTGCTGTGGTGCCAGAATTATTTACCGGCAAAAAGAAAGAATAGCTTGCGTTTGTTTGGGCCTGAAATTTTTGATATAATGGTTTTTTTGTGTTTAAAGGTAAATTTAAGGAGCTAAGAATATTCGGCTCCTTGGAATAATTTGTTTGGCTGGTTTTCATTATCTTAATCCAACTAATATAGGTATAATCAACCTGTTGGTTATTTTCCGTATTTCTTAATTTAATGGTGTTGTTACCCTGTTTTAAATAATCGGAAATGTCTAAACTTGCTTCTGAATAAGCTCCATTTTTCCCCAATCCATATTTAGTTAAAGATTTGATATTTATCAATTTATTTCCATTAATAGAAATAGTGAAATCGGTATAATCACCATCATTATCATAATCGTAATCTGTGCCCCTCAGGATTATTTTTACCGGTTTAATATTACTTATTGAACTAAGGTAAAAACTAGACGAAACTGATTTTTGTGCC
>CAYQXT010000134.1:0-9130 GCA_964421365.1 uncultured Bacteroidaceae bacterium | reverse complement strand
ATTTTTACAGTTTTAATAAATCTATCCGTCCGACCAGTTTTTAGACCGAACTCATTCCTGATTTGAGAGTAAAATACAGGACGATTTAAACCAATGGTATAAGCCAGTATTCTTAGCGAAAAAATAGACTCCTAAAACAATAAAAATACCAACCATTCAATATATTGCAAAATAATCACTTTTTAAAAGCAGCTAAAATAACTAGAGCTTTAGCCTGACCGACTACCTCAGCAATTTCTTTTAAAGTAGATTTTTTTAACTTCTCAACAGAGCCAAATTTTCGCAACAAACTCTGAACAGTCTTCTCTCCTACTCCGGCTATTGATGTCAATTCGGAATCAATCATTCCCTTCATTCTTTTTTTACGGTGAAAAGTAATACCAAAACGATGAGCTTCATTTCGGGCAAACTGAATCACTTTTAGTGTTTCCGAATTTTTATCCAAATATAAGGGCAAAGAATCACCTGGAAAATAAATTTCCTCAAGCTTCTTAGCAATTCCAATTATCGCCACTTTCCCAACTAATCCCAATTTTTCCAAACTATTTACAGCTGCATGAAGTTGCCCCTTTCCACCATCAATAACGATAAGTTGTGGCAAGGATATTTTTTCCTCCATCAAACGCTTATACCTACGATAAATCACCTCTTCCATTGAGGCAAAATCATCAGCACCTACTACCGTTTTGACAGTGAAAAGGCGATAGTCCTTTTTATAGGGCTTTGCATTTCTAAAAACTACGCACGATGACACCGGATTTGTACCCTGAATGTTTGAATTATCGAAACATTCCAAATGAACAGGCAATTCTTTGAGATGTAAATCATCCTTCATACGGTTCAGAATACGCTTGGTATGCCGTTCCGGATCTACCAACTGCTTTCGTTTATTCCACTCGGCAGCAAAATAAAACAAATTACGTTGCGATAACTCAAGCAATTGTTTCTTATCGCCTATTTTAGGAACGGTAATTTTTAGTTTTTCCAAAGGATATTCAATGACAAAAGGAATAATTATCTCATTTGAAGTACTTTCTAATCGCTTACGAATATCAGTTATGGCAAAACTCAGAATTTCTTTTTCTGTCTCATCTAACTTTTTCTTAATCTCAACCGTATGCGCCTGAATAATCCGACCATTAGTTACACGAATATAATTAACAAAAGCTTCCCTTTCCTGATTTTTTATGGAAAAAACATCTACATTATGAATACTCGGACTTACAATGGTACTTTTACTTTTATAATTTTCGAGCAGCTCAATCTTCTGCTTAATAAGATGGGCTTCCTCAAATTTATATTCCACCGCAAAATCATTCATTTTACTAGTCAAATTCTGAATAAGAGAAAAAATATTACCTTTAAGTAATTTTTGAATCTCGGCTATATAAATACCATAATTTTCAGTACTTTCATAGCCTATACAAGGTGCTTTACACTTACCGATATGATATTCCAGACAAGCCCGAAATTTAGCAGCTGATATATTTTTAGAACTTAAATTCAATTTACAGGTTCGCAATGGATATAATTGCCTTATAAGTTCAAGTAAAGCCCTAACCATAGCCATATTTGTATATGGGCCATAATAATTTGACCCATCTTTAATTATATGTCTTGTTACAAAAACACGAGGAAATTCTTCATTTTTAATGCAAATCCATGGAAAACTTTTATCGTCTTTTAGCAAGATATTATATCGTGGTTGATATTTTTTAATCAGATTATTTTCAAGCAACAAAGCATCTTGTTCGCTATCGACCACAATATACTCTATACGTGTGATTTTACGCACAAGAATAGCCGTTTTTAACCTATCGTGTGATTTAGTAAAATAGGAGCCTACTCTACGCTTTAAATTTTTGGCCTTACCAATGTATATAATCTTCCCCTTTTTATCAAAATATTGATAAACTCCGGGAAGCTCCGGCAATTCAAAAACAAATTTTTTTAACTCCTCGCTTGGATAAGACACTTTTTTCTTAATTACTAAATAGTTGCATAAAATAGCCTAATAATGTGGCATAATACAAAAGCCTGCAATAAATGCAGAAAATTTTATACAAATTTTCACTATATGTATTTAAAATAACATTTTAGCCTAAAAACTATATTATCTATATGCTTAATCTTAAAACCTAATTGCTTTAAAACAAAAATTTCTTATTTTTTTGTTTTAACTTAAATGACTTACATGATTACACAAACAAAAAATCATTCAAAAAGTTCCACAAATTCAAATTTTTTACCGTCAAAAAGTCCTTTATCCCCTAATTTCAGCTCCGGAATAACGAGCAAAGACATAAAAGCTAAAGTCATAAAAGGTGCACGCAGCGAAGTACCTAAATCCGAGGCTTTTGCATTCAAAGCCTCATATAAGCCTCCCACTTCCTTCACTTGTAAGCTCGACATAATTCCGGCAATATCCAAAGGAAGTAGCAATTCATCTTTGCCAGCCACAGCCACCAAAGCTCCTTTATTCTTTTGAATTAACTCTATTGCCCGTAATATATCAATATCGTTTGTACCTACAACTATTATATTATGACTATCGTGAGCCACCGTACTTGCCAAAGCACCCTTTTTAAGTTCAAATCCATGAATAAAACCCACAGCCGGCCTGGCTTTTTGATAACGGTTTACAGCCACCAATTTTAATACATCTCTATCCAAATCAGGCACAACACAATCACTCTCAACTTTTGCATCAAAACGCAAATCAGTTGTCAAAAGCTCTCCATCCTCCACTCCTATCACTCTCAACTTACCATTAGAAACCGAAACCGAAATGTCCTTTTCATTAATTTTATTCACAAAAAAAGCATTTACAGGCTCTTCCTTAATCGCAGGAACATGATTTTCACCATTCGAAAACTGCAATTTACCGTCTATATAAGTCTCCTGAACAGTAAAATCATCTAAATTATCAACGATAATAAAATCAGCCGCATCACCCTCTTGTAAAAGACCCACATTTAAGCCATAAAACTTAACCGGATTATAAGTTACCGCCCGAAGAACCTCAAAAAAATCATAGCCTTTTGCTAATGCACGCTTCACTAAAAGATTGATATGCCCCTTTATTAAATCATCGGGATGCAAATCATCACTGCAAAACATCACTTTTTCGTGTGCAATTTTCAACATACCTACAAGTGCCTCAAAATTTTTCGCAGCACTTCCTTCACGTATCAGAATATGCATTCCCAAATCGGCCTTTTCTTGCGCTTCTTCTATGCTGAAACATTCGTGGTCGGTATGTATACCCGCCTGAGCATATTTCTTTAAATCTTCACCCCGCAAACCGGGCGCATGCCCGTCAACTGGTTTTCCAATTTCTTGTGCGGCTTTCAGTTTCTTGTGTACATTTTCATCTTTATAAATCACTCCGGGAAAATTCATCATTTCGCTCAGAAACAAATATTCGTCTTTTGCAAGCAATTCTGCCACCACATCTGAATCTAAACGTGCGCCGGAAGTTTCAAAATCCGTAGCCGGAACGCAAGAAGGAACACCAAAATTAAATTTAAAATCCACCTTTTGTGCCGATTGCTGCATAAATTCAAGCCCATTTACACCCAAAACATTTGCAATTTCATGCGGGTCGGAAACCGTAGCCACTGTCCCCCATTCCACAGCTGCCCGAGCAAAAGCAGAAGGCGACACCATCGAGCTTTCAATATGTACATGCGAATCTACTAAACCCGGCAAAATAAAACCATCCACTTCACGCTCTAAACGCTCTATCGAAACTACACGTCCATTTTCAATAAAAATACGCGCCGGAAAAATTTCCAGAGCTACCACATCAACTAAATTACCATCAAATATCATAATGAATTTCTTTTAAAGTAAAACTTTAAATATACACACTTTAAATACATACAAAAACAATCAAAATCATTGTATTAAACAAAAACACTTAAACAAATTGTTCCACGTGGAACAATTTGTTTTCAATTTAAAATTTGTTCCACGTGGAACATTACATGGGGGGTTAAAAAAAGATTTTTCATAGAGCAAAAAATCAACGTCCTAAATTAATCAGGAGAACATTAATATCAGAAGGGCTAATACCACTAATGCGCGATGCTTGACCAATTGTCTGAGGTTGAATTTTCTTCAATTTCTGACGAGCTTCTGTAGATAAATTATGTAATTTATCATAATCAAAGTCTGTATTCAATTTAAGATTATCTAATCGCTGAATTTTTTCTGCAACTTTATTTTCACGTAATAAATAACCCTTATATTTAACCACAATTTCTGCTGTTTCCATGGCATCCTCAAGAATATTCTCTTTATCAAAAAAATCAGAAACAAATCTCACCCTATTTCTAATTTGTCCTAATGAAATTTGTGGGCGAGACAATATCTTATCAATCCGTGTTTTTTGCTTTATTAAATTCGTTTTTTCAGCCGTAAGTAAAGAATTTATTTCATCAGGACTTAAGCTTTGCGATCTAAAAAAATGCAATATTTTTTCAATATTTTTCTTCTTTTGTTGCATCAAATCGTAGCGCTCTTTTGAGGCTAGCCCAATGTTATAAGCACGTTCTGTTAATCGCAAATCTGCATTATCTTGACGGAGTAAAATGCGAAATTCACTACGTGAAGTAAACATACGATACGGTTCATTTACTCCTTTAGTAATTAAATCATCTATTAAAACACCAATATAAGCCTCATTACGTTGCAAAACAAAAGGCTCTTTCTTGCGTATCTTCAAAACAGCATTAATGCCAGCAACAATTCCTTGTCCGGCAGCTTCTTCATATCCTGTAGTGCCGTTTATTTGTCCCGCAAAATACAAGCCGTCAACTGCCTTCGTTTCTAACGTATTTTTAAGTTGTCGTGGGTCAAAATAATCATATTCGATGGCATATCCCGGGCGAAAGATATGGACATTTGCAAATCCAGGCAATTTACGCAAAGCCTTAAATTGTGTCTCCAAGGGCAAACTCGAACTAAATCCATTCAAATAATACTCAATATTATCGCGCCCTTCCGGTTCTAAAAACAGCAAATGTCTATCCTTATCCGCAAACGTTTTTAATTTATCCTCAATGCTGGGACAATATCGTGGCCCCACACCAGCAATTTCACCATTAAAGAGTGGCGAATATTTAAAACTTTTCTTCAATATATCATGGGCTGCAGTATTTGTGTAAACCATATAGCAACTTAATTGTTTTTGCACAGGCTGTGTAGAATGTAAATAACTAAATTTTGAAGGGATTTCATCTCCCTTTTGTTCTTCTAATTCGGAAAAATTTATCGTTCTACCATCAATACGCGCAGGCGTTCCAGTTTTCATTTTACCAACAGTAAATCCAAGTTCCTTAAATTGGTCGGAAATACCATAACTAGCCTTCTCTCCTATTCGGCCACCATCTTGTGTTTTTTGTCCAACATAAATCATTCCGTTCATAAAAGTACCAGAAGTAAGAATTACCGATTTAGCTTTAAAATCTACTCCGAGTGCTGTACAAACGCCCTGAATCTTCTGTTTACTATCATCAAAGAGTAAGGAAGTAACTGAATCCTGCCAGAAAAAAAGATTTTCTGTTTTTCCAAGTACAGAACGCCATTCCATAGTAAATTGTATTCGGTCGTTCTGAGACCGAGGACTCCACATCGCAGGCCCTTTGGACTTGTTCAGCATTCTGAATTGAATAGTAGAACGGTCGCTTACAATACCGCTGAAACCACCCAAAGCATCAATTTCGCGAACAATCTGCCCTTTAGCAATTCCCCCCATTGCTGGATTGCATGACATTTGAGCAAATTTGGTCATATCCATTGTTATCAATAAAGTTGTTGCACCCAAATTGGCTGCCGCAGCCGCTGCTTCGCTCCCTGCATGTCCGGCACCAACAACGATTACATCATATATTTCTTTCATTTTTTCTTTTATCAATTAAACTGATCCATAAAAAATAATAAAGATGTTTCTTAGTATATTGTTTGATATTTTTTTGTACTATACTACAAAAATTGGAGTATTACACAAAAATACAATCCTCCGTTAATATTTGCCAAAGTGTGAATGTGAAAATAAATAATGACCTGATAATTAGTGATGTATTTTTGTGATGCTAACTTTGTCAAAGGTTTCATTTGTAAATATTTACAAAAATATAACGGACTACTCAAACTAAAAATATCACTCAAATTATATTACTCATTATACTCTACTTACAATTTAGAATCATCTGTTTCAGAATTAGCAATTCATAATTTTTTAGCTTTCACATCTTGCAAATTCACAATTTAGCATTAACAATTACCATTATTTAGCTTAGCTAAATAATAATTTTCTTTCTCACGCATCAATTTAGTATCCTCAGGATTTTTGTCCTTGTATCCACAAAGATGCAAAACACCATGTATCATTACACGGTGCAACTCATTCTCAAACTCAACTCCAAATTCGTTGGCATTCTCCTCAACTCTATCACGACTAATCATCATATCACCAGCAATAATATCACCCTCACAATAATCAAATGTGATAATATCAGTATAAAAATCATGCTTCAAATATTGCCTATTTACTCCCAATAAATGTTCATCAGTGCAAAAAACATAAGAAATTTCACCCAATGATTTACCCTCCTCGGCAATGGCATTTTCAATCCATTTCAAAACTTTACCCTCATTCCAGACCGAAAATTCTACATCAATGGTATCAATTATTATTTCCATTCACTCTTTACTTCAGTTTATTAAAAATTGAATATATTGTTGTATCAGTTATATTAACGGCTATGGACCGTTTCTTTCCGATAATTATCAAATACTTTTTTATAAAAAGGTTGCAAATCTAAGCTTTTTTCCTGAATCTTATTCTTAAACATGTTTTTATTAATCTTCTCCCAATCAAAATTCACCCTTTTATGATTTATATCTTCGGATGTTTTTGCTTCACGTTTTTTATCTTTATCTCGCTCCTGCTGTGCCTTATCTGATTCTAAAAGTCGAGTTAAAATTTTTTTCTGCCGATTGAGTAATTCAGGCGAAATTCTTTTGTTTACGATGTCAATTTGATTTTTATTCATCAACTGCCTAATTTCTTTAAGATATTTATCGGCTTTAGGCGATAATTTTCCATTAAGTTGCATTTGCTCTAACATTTGTTGCAAAATTTCCTGTTGAGCCAAAATTTCTGCCAAGCGCTTAGAAAAAGGCTTACTACCTCTTTTCATCTTACCGCTTTTCATATCATTTATCATTTTTTGCATTTGTTGTTTCAGCGACTGCTGTTGTTTCTTCATCTGCCCTAAAGTGGGTTTACCAGAAGAAGGTTTTGGCTTACCTTTACCACTTCCCGAAGCATTCTTTTGCATTTTTTTCAAACTCTCCAAAGACTCGCTTAGAAATAAAGCCAAGTTATTGGCAGAAGTCATCACAAATTGCTGCGAAACCACACCCGAATTTCCCCTTCCATTTTCAAAAAAATCAACTGATTTTTGGCTATATTTACGCACTTTGGCAATATCTTGCTTAATTCCGGTAGCAATCTGAGGTATATCCTCTGTAAGCGAGTATAAAGAGTCTTGAATCACTTTAAAATCTTGCTCTAACTGCTTTTGTTTTTGAATATTGGTCAAATACTCCGGATTATCAAGAGATATTTGCTTAAAATGATTCATTAACTTTTCCTGCTCAAAACTAAACTCTAGCACATTATCCAAAATTTGTCGCAAGGTTTCCAACGACATTTTCATCTGCATGGACTGTTGTTGCTGTATACTTTTGGTCATTTTCTGTGAAAGTTCTTGCATTTGTTGGGCATTATGTTGCATTTGTTTTTTCATTTTTCGATTGGATGCTCCTTGTTGCTGCATCTGCTCTTGCTTAAGCATCATACTATCCAATTTCTGAAAATCCTTTTTCAAATCATCTAATTTCATCGGCTCTTTCAAGTCCTTATTTTTCTTTTGTGTCTGCTCAAAAGTCTTCTTCTGAAAATCAAATTTCTTCTTCAATTCCTGCATTTTTTTATTCAGAGCAGCAGTATCAGATTTCATTTCACGAAGCGAATCGGCGGTATTTTGTTCTTTTTGCGCCAATTTTTTCATTTCCTCAGCACCGGTTTCCAAATTACGTTCTACTTCATATTTTTTTAATAATTCGAGATTCCGGTCTAATTCCTTTTGCATATCCTCCAGTTTATTATCAAATTGCTTTTCCAGATTATCGTATTTTTTATCGTCAAAATTTTGCTCCAATTTTTTCAATTCCTCCATCAATTTTTTAAGCTCATCATCCATTAATTTATCAAAAAGGTCTTGAAGTTGCTTTTGCTTTTCGAGCAATTTTTTATTCTGAATCAAGAATTTTTCCAAATCGCCTTTATTCTTCAACTTGTCTTTAAGATTTTCAATCATTTTTTGCAATTCCTCCTGTTTTTGGCGAATTTGCTTCACTTTCTCCTTTTTGTCCCAATCACTGAGATTCTCAGTCATGTTTTGCTGATACAAATCTTTCATTTGTTGGCGCATTTCCTGCATCAAAGTGGCCGCATTCTGAGCTTCAGAATTAATCTGTTCCGAAGACTTATTATCCGCCTTGGCAAAATCTTCCATACTTGGTTTTGTAAAAGTAAAAACAGGCGAATAAGCACTCTTTGCACCATTTACAGCATCATTATCAGCTACCACAAAGCGATATTTAATTTCATCAGCCGAAAAAAACGAAAAATCAGTTGAATAATAGACTTTTTGATTGCTTTGATGCTTATTTATTGCCAAAGGGGTAGATTTCCAATGCCCATTTTTCACCTTAGTCTGAAAAACCAAGCGCGAGAAACCATAATCATCGCTTATTTGAAGGTAAAAATAATGCTGAAAATAATTTAGCGAATCAGCATAATCCAACAAATCAATAACAGGAAAGGCATCTTTTTGCACATTCACTGTAAACTGCAATTTACTGCGTTTGCTAAAATAGTTATTTGAAAAACTAAGTGCGTAATTATGCGAAGTTCGCTCAAGAGTTGTAAACGCAATCTTATCATTTTTAGGCAGGAAAAATCGTACTGAACTATCTTTATTCAGAAAAAAAGAATCAGTATTTTGAACGTTCATTTTCCAGATAAATTTTGTTCCTTCGGGCACGCGAATAT
>CAYQXT010000133.1:0-9150 GCA_964421365.1 uncultured Bacteroidaceae bacterium | reverse complement strand
CAAATACATAAGTCAGCTCATCTTTCACAAAGCCTAAGCCGTGAAAATGCCAGTCCTGCGAAACCCTCTGATGAGTGAAATTGCCTAATTTTTCAAAGAAATAAGGTTTTATTAGCCTAAAAATTTCTTTATTAGCTTCGTTTTTAACACCTAAATATTCCATTTATTCAGAATTTTTTCAAAGATACAAAAAAAAGTACTTTAATTTCAAAATTTGATTTCTAATTTGAAATTAAAAATTCTACCTATCGAAAAATTAGGAATAGGATAAATATCACTAATCGTATTGTATAGCAAAGCCTGATTAGGCCTAACTCTAACCCAATAGTAGGAAACTACATTATTAGCTCCGAATAAATTATAAATTTCGGCACTCAACCAAATACTTTTGAATGGAATTTTACCAGAAAGTTTTCGCTGGGAGAGCTTATTCTTTACAATTTTTTTGCTAAAGCCAATATCTACTTGCTCATAAGCAGGCATTCTTCCGGTGGCCATGAAACGTGGAAAATGCGGTGGTCCATAAGGGAAACCTGTTCCAAAATTGAAATTTAAATGAAACTTATAACTGTCGTTTCCGGGCAGATAATCCTGAAAGAAGATATTGGCCGATATGCGCTGGTCTGTAGGGCGAAATAGATAGCCATGCCCATCATTAAGAACGTCTTCCTTGGTATATAGATATGACAAACTAAACCATGATTCCAAACTGGGCACAAATTCACCGGAGAGCCTTAAATCCAGCCCATAAGCATAGCCTTTTGATTCTAATTCAGGGAGATATTGTATTCTGATATTGTCTAATTCAAAAGGAATCAGGTGAGAAAGACTTTTATAATAGGCTTCGCTAAGAAGTTTAAACGGACGATGCCAAAGTTCAAAATTCCAGTCGTTTCCAAAAACAAAATGAATAGATTTTTGTGATTTGATTGAGCTATTTATACCGTTCGTTGATGATAAAAACTCCCTAAAAAATGGTGGTTGATAATATACTCCGGTGGAAAATCTAAAAAGAATATCCTTATTACCGTTGGGTTTTAGGGCGATACGAAATCGCGGTGAAATCAAATTTTCGTGTGTAAAGTTCTGATAATGATATCGCAAACCAACAACACTATATATTCTCCCCCATGAATTCTGTTGATGCCACTGAGTACTCAAATAGCCCTGAATCAGATAATTATCTATGCTTATATTATTCTTCCGATGATAGGACAAATTCACCGTTTGCCCATTATAAGGCAAGCTATAGCCGGCTGAATCTATCATTTCCCACTCGTTGGCCTGATAATAAAATCGCTCGCGCCGATAAGATAAACCACCTTCTATTTTCCAATTTTCATTTAGCCATTTAGCCTTATATTCAGTATTATAGACATTAGAAAATAATGTATTTTTTATATGATTAAGACTCGTTCCTGTTCCCAGATTAAAAAGACTGTCGCCCAAAGTTTCTGAGCCTAACTGTTTATCTAATTCATTTAAGAAATATTCTGCCCAAATATCCTGGCCTACATGTTCCTTATTATTATAGGCAGATATAATGAAATTAGATTGAAATTTATCTTTTAGGTAACTTAATTTTAATGAATTGAGTAGGCTTAAAAATTTATCGTTTTCCTGTCCATCGAAGTATATTTTTATATTATAAGCCTGCTGTATCGTTCCAAAATCGGTTTCGCGTGTCTTTGGTACAAAATTATATTGATTCTGCGACAAATATTGCATATACTGAAGTTTAAAGTTATTGTTCATGTGAACATAGATAATATTTTGAAAATCTGCTGATTGTGGATGATAATCTCCTTTTTCGGGAAGGGAATTCAGTAGATATTGGGTAGACCGATAGCGCAGTGAACTCATCCAGTTTATGCGATGATTTAAAAAGGAATTCTTGTAGTCAATTTCACCCCCTAATAAGCTAAGCGAAAAAGAGGTATGTAATTTGCTGGGTTCCTGATATTTTATGACTAAGACGGATGACATTTTATCGCCATACTGAGCGGCAAAACCTCCGGCAGCAAATTTTATGGACTGTACTAAATTAGAATTGATAAAACTGAGTCCTTCTTGTTGGCCACTTTGAATGAGCTGAGGGCGAATAATCTCAATATCATTTACGTAGATTAGATTTTCATCATAATTTCCGCCTCGAACTGAATATTGGTAACTTAAATCATTGGAAGATACTACTCCTGGCAGGGCTTTTATCAGGTTTTCCACCTCGCCACTAGAAGCAGTGGGCAGTACACCCGAAATTATCGGCTTAAGACTCTGCATGTTACTTGCTCTTAAAGAATTGGAGTTGACCGTAACTTCCGAAAGTTGATTATCCGTTTTTGTGAGCTTTATTCTTAAGGATTTTAACTGATTGACCTCTTTTTTCTGAAATTTGATGGCCTCTTGTTCATATCCCATAAATGAAAAAATAATAATTCCGGGGAATTTATTCTCCGGAACTTTCAGGCTGAAAAAACATTTTTCATCTGTACTTGTTCCAATTGCCGTCCCTTTTAGATATACATTCACAAATTCAAGTGCCTTGAATGTATCATCCTGAACATAGCCCCGAATAATGTACTCCTGTGAAAATACAGATAAACCAGTAAATAACCAGAAAACAAATAAAAAGCCTCTTCTGAGTATCATTAATTCAATAATTCGGTAATTTTCTGTTCTAAATCTTTTCCTCTTAAATTTTTAGCAATTATTTTACCTTCTTTGTCTAACAATAGAGTAAAAGGAATAGCCTCCACTCCGTACTCTTTTGCTGCCACAGAATTCCAATATTTTAAATCGCTTACGTGCTTCCATTGCCCCAGGCCATCTACGGTAATCGCGTTTGTCCACGAAGCAGAGTCCTTATCAAGCGAAACGCTGTAAATATCAAAGCCCTTTTTGTGATACTTATTGTAAATAGCTACCATATTAGGACTTTCGCGACGACAAGGACCACACCATGAGGCCCAGAAATCAATTAATACATATTTTCCTCTTAAAGCAGAGAGTCTTATTTGTTTTCCTTCGGGCGAATTTAGCTCTATTTCGGGTGCTATGGCTCCAATAGCCATTTTTTTTGCTTTCTCAACCTTGCTCTCTAAATTGAGTACATACTCATTTTTGGGAAACTTTTCTTTCAATTTTTCTGCCACTATTTTAAATAGGCCGAAATCAGTATCAACAGACAATTGCTCGGTAAAGTAGAGTGAGGCTAGATAGCCAGAATATTGTTGCAGAAAATTCTGCATGCTCAATTTTTTCTGCATCTCCATCATTTGGTAGTGCATCACTGCCTGAGCAGCCACCGTATCATTCAAACCATAATTAGAGTTAAACACCTGTTCTATACTATCTTCTATATGCGAAATTACTCCTAAAGCTGCTATTTCGATATAAAAAGCCTTATTCTCATCACTGCCCGTTATTTCCGGTTCTAATAAATTCTCTAAATCTACTTTTATTTTAATACTTGTATTTGGATGCAATACAAGTAATAAGTAGGATTTTTCGCCAAATACTAAACGATAGAAACCATCCTTAGAAATCGGACTTTTAATCTGGAATTTTGAATTTATAATTGAATCAGTCTGAATTATTCTCTGCGCGGAAATATCCTCCAAATCAACAGTTGCTGGTGATTTAGTTCCGGTTATTTGCCCAGTTATTGTAACATTCTGAGCGAATGCCTCCGCTGAAAGAGAAAGAAATAGCACTATTAGTAATTTTTTCATAATAATTTTGTCATAAAATAATAAAAAACGAAAATGAGATTATAAAAGTATCTATTTTTTTGTAAATTGAGAAAAATAAAATGTAGGATGCTTTTTTTAATAATTATTAATGGTGAATGGTGAATGGTGAATTTTGCTTTCGCTTTATGATCATTAGTTTATAAATAACCAAAGGGGCGATTTTATATTTCTCACTACTTATTTGCTCAGGAAATTCATTAAATTAGTGCCTATCTACACAATAGTTCGTTGCATTTTGGCCGCGAATACGCGAATAATATTGATTAACAATAAAATACAATTTTGCAGATTTATAAAGCATTTAATTAGAAATCAATAAATTACACAAATACACACGAATAATTAATTTTTAATTTTGTTGCATTAAATAAATTTATTACTTAATTATCACAACTTTATAATTGTTATATGTGTAGTTCACTTGCTTAATAAAGTAAAGGCTTTGCTTTAGACGAAATCATCGCTACGTAGTGCGCTTTCGGTAGGGATTGAAGCGGTAGTTCGCCGATGTCCTAAGCCCAGCAAAACACGCAAAGAAAGAGTGTAGCGACCAGCGAAACTCCTTTTTTTGCGTGTTTTGCTGGGCTTAGGTAAGGCAACTTCAAGTGAAAAGCCTGTTCGACCGCCCTCTTTATAATTGTTAATGGTTAGTGGTGAATTGTTAATGCCGTTTTACGAAACCAAATTTTTACTCCTTGCTTCCGACTCCTGACTTCCAAATTATGAATCCTGAATCCAAATCTCTGAAGTTTTTTCTATTCCAAGGGATATTGATTATTCCCAATTACCTGAATATTTTTGCTTGTTAAACTATAAGCACCAAAAAAACCAAAACCACCTTCTACATTGCTATACACCTGAACTGGTGTCGCTCCAAGAATAAGCGAAAAATTATCCTGATTGGCCTGAGCAGACATGGTGCGGAGATATAAATAATATTCTTTGGAAAAGCTGAGCAAATAGAATTCGTTTTCGGTAGTGTCGCTATAAAAACTATATTTGTCGATGTTCACTTTAAAAGAATAAGTTCTACCATCAAACAAATCATCTCTAAAAAATAGTATATTATTCCATTCTGCCTCATTTGCCGGATCTTTGCTATCTACGTAAATTGAGTTTTTGGTTATGTATATTGTATCTTTATTAGTATCATAATTATAATCATGATATTCAAAAGTTACGGAATCCACTATTCCATAGTAATTAGCTGTTGTGGGTGAGTCTTCTATTTTTACGGAAAATAAATAAGTTTCACTCTTGGAACCATCAAATTCGCTAATCGTTTGACCACTCTTTGTTATGGTGTCTATCTGCACGGGCTTGGGAATTTGCGTCATAGCTGAAATAATGCCATAAGATGCATCTTCTACTTTTAGGCTATAATTGGTCTCATATTTTAAGTTCAGGTTGGATAGAACATAATATCCGGGAAGGCTATCGCTTCCATTATCGAGATGGCCAATTTGGGTCTCGCCCTCGAAAAGAGAAACTTTGGCAGTTTTCAGATAAACAACATCCTGCGTTCTATCGTTAAGTCCGAAACTGAGTGATATTCGTGCCTCAACGCTATTTTTGTTCATAATCGAATTTAGTACTATTTTTTTATCCTTAGGATTCAAATCTACTGAAATTATTTTTCGGCACGAACTGCCTAAAACGATTATTATTGCCAGAATCGGCAAAATATACTTTTTATATCTTTTCATTTGTTTATACTTTGATATTTTTTTATAAAAACCACATAGATATATTAGAGAACATAGATTTTTTTGGCGAAAAAGATATTTTGAGCGCACATAGTCAAAATTTTTCCAAAATTTTCTGCGATTATTATTAAGTGTCTCTTTTTGCCCTATAGTCATGCTCGTGTGTGTCTTATTAAAATTAGAACTCAAAACGATAACTTATAGATGGTATAGCTGGAAAAAAACTGTATTGAACCAAATCATATTTATTTGTGGTATTGCTATATTCCAAATTTAGAAACATTGGATTTTTCCGATTATAAGCATTATATACACCAATGCTCCATGTTCGCGTACCTCTTTTTACTTTCTTATGAAAATTAACACTTAAATCCAGCCGATGGTAGGCTGGCATTCTATAGCTATTTCTACTTTCGTAATAGTCAATCGATAGACCGGGCTCGTGAAAATAATCCGGCGGATAGTAATTATATTTATAATTGGGTGTAAGCGAAAGAACAGTGGTAGGAATGATATATTTTTGTAATGCCAGAGTCGTTGCGTTTCCTGTACCATAAACCCAAGTCATTCCAAAATCTATATTCTTGTTTAGCTCATATGTGGCTACAAAACTAATGTCATGGCGACGGTCGTATTTATAAGGGAAAGGCTCACCAAAATTAATGTTTTTGAATGTGCGCGTACTCCACGACAAGGTATAACCTATCCAACCGGTTAGCTTTCCTACTTTTTTCTCAATATAGACCTCGCCACCGTAAGCAAGCCCTTTACCAAGTTCTACTTTTGTCTCCCAATTTACATTTTGCGAGAAAAAATCGGCACCGTCTTTATATTCAATCAAATTATCCATGGTTTTGTAAAAACCTTCAAAACTTAAAGAAATCATATCTCCTATATTAAAAAATAAACCACCGGCAATTTGTTTAGAATATTGTGGAGGAATATTTAAGGTGGTAGGAACCCATAAATCAGTAGGTAAACCTATTGTACTACTGGTTAATAAATGTAGGTTTTGAGACATTTCACTATAAGCCAATTTAAACGAAAATTTATCGGTAATTTTGGCTCTCATAGAGATTCTTGGCTCAAAGCTATTGTAAAATTTCTGCTTCACAAAAAAACCGGTAAAACGTAAGCCTGCATTAAATTTAAGCCGATTATTAAACATCGAAAATTCATCTTCGGCATAAGCAGAATACTCATTGGCATAAATATCTGAATTTCCATATAAAGTATCCTGATTTTGGCTTGTATCCACTGATTTATATTGAAAGGAGTTAACTCCCGGTTTAAAAATATGATAAGTATTTGATACACCAAACCGGATATAGTGCTCCGGGATAGGAATATAATCCACATCGTAGTTAAAGGCATAATCTCTGATTCCGGAAAGAAAGTTCAGGGAGTAACTTTCTGTTTTAAAAGAATCAAAGAGCTTTTCTTTAAAATAATACTCTATTGGAGTATCAAAAGTATAATTACTATAAGTAAGGGTGGCATTAGAAAAAAGTTTGTCGTTAAATACATAATTCCAACGCAAAGTAGAGGTAAGATTTCCCCATTCTAAACCAAAATTGGTACGAAATATAGAACCATCGTATAATTCTGTTAATTTGGCATATAACTTATCCTTTCCGGTGTAAGCACTCAGATAAACACGACTTTTGTCTGAAAAACGGTGATTAATTTTAGCATTAAAATCCTGGAAGAAATATCCTGCACTGGCAAGTGCTCCAGTTGTTGCCCCTAACATAGCAACTATTGGCTGAACTAAAATATCCAAATAAGTTCTTCGTGCCGAAATTATAAACGATGTATTTTCGTTTTTAATAGGCCCTTCTAATGTTAATTTACTGGAGATCAATCCAACAGTAGCTGTCGCTCTAAATTTTTTATTATTCCCTTCTTTCATCTTGATATCAATAACAGAAGAAAGACGACCGCCAAATCGAGCTGGGAATCCACCTTTCATTAATTTGATATTTGAGATAGCATCAGCATTAAAAACACTAAAAAAACCAAAAAGATGGTTCACATTATATACTGGAACACCGTCTAAAAGAATTAAATTTTGGTCGGGTCCCCCACCTCGCACATAAATACCGCTTGTACCTTCATTGCCAGATTGAACGCCGGGCAATAGCTGAATAGTTTTCATTACATCCACCTCACCAAGCAGAACCGGCAGCTTGTTCAGCGTTTTTACCGGCAACTCAATAACACTAACCTGCGGACTTTCTACTTGTTTCTGGACTTTATTATCTGTAACAACAACTTCTTCGAGTTCAATGTTTTGCGTTAAATCGACATTCAACTTTTTGTCTTTGCTCAAATCGGTTTCCTGGGTAAAGGATTTATAGCCAACATAGGAAACCGTGAATTTAATTTTTCCCTTGGGTAAAGTTAAACTATAAAAGCCAAAATTATTTGTGATTGTACCTTTCATGCTATTAGCATCGTAAACGGTCGCGCTGATAAGTTTTTCGCCGCTTCCGGCATCAGAAACAAATCCACTGATAGTGAATTTTTGGGCATAACTACCTGCCGATAGTATTAGCAGCAGATATAAAATTACATTTTTTCTCATTAAGATTTAAGTTTTGGGTTTTTATTTAGACGCAAAGATTGAGTATATTGTTACATTTTTTTTGAACGCGATACTCATTATTTTTTCAAGATACAAAAAAATAACAAATTGAACTCGCTTTCAGAAAGGTTTGAATAAAAAAAAGCCTCACAATAAGTATTGTATGGCTTAGTGACCCGCCTGAGGTTCGAACTCAGGACCCCATGCTTAAAAGGCATGTGCTCTACCAACTGAGCTAGCGAGTCTAAAAAAAAACAATTATTTCAAAAATGTGACCCGCCTGAGGTTCGAACTCAGGACCCCATGCTTAAAAGGCATGTGCTCTACCAACTGAGCTAGCGAGTCTTTAATTAATTAATTTGTTTTCTTTAAAAGCGATGCAAAGATAAATCCTAATTTTAAAGATACAAACTTATTTGTGCTTTTTTAGAAAAAAAAATTGATTAATTTTACATCTTATTAATTATGAATAATTTATTTAATATGCTTCCAGTAAACAATCAATCTATCAGAGCTGCTCACGAGCGAATAAGTCCTTTTATACACCAAACACCGGTACTAAATTCAGAATTAATTAACAAAATTGCTGGGGGAACGCTTTTTTTTAAGGCAGAAAACTTCCAGAAAGTAGGTGCTTTTAAATATCGGGGAGCGACAAATGCCATTTTAAAACTGAAAGCTTTACATCCTGAGATTAAATCTGTCACCACTCATTCATCGGGGAATCATGCTCAGGCTTTGGCACTTGCTGCACGTACTCATGGATTGTCTGCCCATATTGTGATGCCGCGAACAGCGCCTCAAGTTAAAAAAAATGCCGTGGCGGATTATGGTGCCCGAATTTATTATTGCGAACCAACTTTAGAAGCACGTGAATCAAAACTTCAAGAGCTTGTAAACCAAACAGGTGCCTTCGAGATTCATCCCTATAATAATTATGATATTATTGAGGGACAGGCAACAGCAGCAAAAGAACTTATCGAGGAAATTCCTGATTTAGACTATATCGTTTCGCCTGTTGGTGGTGGTGGCTTACTCAGTGGAACTTTGCTTTCGGCCAAATTTTTTAGTAAAAACACCAAAGTTATCGCCGCAGAACCTCAAG
>CAYQXT010000132.1:234-9158 GCA_964421365.1 uncultured Bacteroidaceae bacterium | reverse complement strand
ATAGAGCAAATTACCGGAGTATACTCGCACCCAATGGCCATATTGCAAACGCAGGAATTTTTTAAGCAATATCCTGCAATCAAGCTAATTAATACACATGATACCGCTTTGAGTGCCAAAAAAATTGCCGATAAACAAATGCAAGGAATTGGTGCTATTGCCGGCAAATTGGCTTCCGAGATATACGGATTAGAGATTGTGGCACCGGCTATTGAAACAGTGAAACAAAATCAAACCCGATTTATTATTTTAAAGCAAAAATATGATGCCTTTAATTTACAGGATAAGATAAACAAAGCAAGTGTTAGTTTCGTTTTGAGTCATCAAAAAGGCAGTCTATCCCAAATATTATCTATTTTTTCTTATTATGATATTAATCTAACAAAAATACAGTCCATTCCGATTCTTGGTAGAGAGTGGGAATATGAATTTTTTGCAGATTTAACTTTCGATAATCCCGAAAAATACCGACAGGCTCTGAGCGCTGTCAAACCATTGCTTATTGAATTTACTGTTTTGGGAGAATATTTACAGGGTGTTAAAGTAAAAAGCAAGTAACCAACATAAAGCATACTTGAACAAATATTCAGAGTATCTTGTAGATAAATTATAAGTATAGAATAAAAAATTAAACAACAAAAAAATGAGCAAAGTATTAGTTATTGGAGCAGGCGGAGTGGCTACCGTCAGCGTACATAAAATGGCCGGATTACCTGAAATTTTTAGCGAAATAATAGTCGCAAGCCGTACTTTAGAAAAAGCCGAAGCACTGGTGAAAGCCACCGGCAAAAACCATCTGAAAGCCGCACAATTAGATGCCGATAATGTGGCAGAATCCGTGGCTTTGATAAATGAATTTAAACCCGATTTGGTGGTTAATCTGGCGCTTCCCTATCAGGATTTGCCTATTATGGATGCCTGCTTAGAAACTGGCGTAAGTTATCTGGATACAGCAAATTATGAACCAAAAGAAGAGGCTAAATTTGAGTATAAATGGCAGTGGGGCTATCACGAGAGGTTTAAACAAAAAGGGCTAACGGCCATTCTCGGCTGTGGTTTCGACCCCGGAGTTACGCAGGTTTTTACTTCTTATGCAGCCAAACATCATTTTGATGAAATTCAGTACCTTGATGTAGTAGATTGCAATGCCGGCGACCATGGTAAAGCTTTTGCCACCAATTTTAATCCCGAAATTAATATCCGCGAAATTACCCAAAAGGGAAAATACTACGAAAATGGAAAATGGATAGAAACCGAGCCTCAGCAAATTCATAAAAAATTGAATTACCCTAATATTGGTGCCCGCGAATCCTATCTCTTATACCACGAAGAATTAGAATCGCTGGTAAAGCACTATCCAAGTATAAAACGTGCCCGCTTCTGGATGACTTTCGGACAAGAATATCTGACTCACCTACGTGTCATTCAGAATATTGGTATGGCAAGTATCAAAGCCGTAAATTATGATGGCTGCGAAATAGTACCTTTGCAGTTTTTAAAAGCCGTTTTACCCAATCCACAAGAATTAGGCGAGAATTATACCGGCGAAACCTCTATTGGTTGTCGCATACGTGGAATTAAGGAAGGCAAGGTAAAAAACTACTACATATATAATAATTGCAGCCACGAAGAAGCCTTTAAAGAAACCGGAGCACAAGCCGTTAGCTACACCACCGGTGTGCCGGCAATGATTGGCGCTATGCTTTTCTTGCAGGGAAAATGGAAACAAGCCGGAGTTTTCAATGTAGAAGAATTCAATCCCGACCCCTTTATGGAAGAGCTGAGCAAACACGGTTTACCATGGCACGAACTGCACGATGTAGATTTAGAATTATAAGATTTTTAGACGCTTGATTGTCCTCTTATCCGGGGACGAATCAAGCTCTTTTATTCGGCAGAAAAATCTCTTAAAAAACTTCGATAAGTAGAAAACACATTGGCACGCGATACAAAACCCAAATATTTGTTATTTTCGTCCAAAACCGCCACATTAAATTTACCACTCTTCTGAATTTTTTCGGCCACACTTTCCATTGAATCCGTATTATGAACCACCACTTCGGGAACAAACATTAATTCACGGGCTAAAATAACATCATACATTTCCGGTTGAAACATGATTTTTCGAACTACATTCAAAGTTATTATTCCCAAAAAATCATTATTATCATCTACTACTGGAAAAATATTTCGCTCAGATTTAGCTATATACTGAACAAGGTTTCGTAGGGAATCGTGAGGTTTAACTATTTTAAAATTTGATTCAATTAAATCCGTAATTTTCATTAAAATCAGGGCATTCTTGTCGGCATGGTGAGTCAGTAAATCCCCACGTTTAGCCAACTGTTTGGTATATACGCTATTGGTGTGGAAAATACGAACCGTAGCAAAAGACATTACCGAGCTAATCATCAGTGGTAGCATCAGATTATAACCGTGCGTAACCTCGCTAATGAGAAAAATACCCGTCAGAGGTGCCTGAATGATGCTGGCCATCAAGCCAGCCATACCCACAAGTACCGAATTGGCCGGATCAACATGGATAAGCCCGCTTTGGTTGGCAATCAATGCTGTGGCCAGACCAAACATGGCCCCCATAAACATGGTCGGAGCAAAAATGCCACCTATGCCGCCAGCCTCAAAAGTTATAGTAGTCGCAAAAACCTTGACCAAAGAAACAACAATGAGCAAGGTAATGGTTATCCATATGCTTTGCGGAAAATTGCCGATGAGGCTATTGTTAAAAAGGAACTCATAGTTTCCGCTTATCGCCTGATTTATGCTATGATAACCTTCACCATATAGCGAAGGAAACAAATAGATTAAAAGCCCTAAACTCAAGCTGCCTACTACATATTTGAGGTATTTATGCTTCAGCTTTTTAAAAAACTTAACCGTGCGACTATATGTTGATGAAAAATAAACGGCAAGTAAACCAGTTAATACACCTAATAAAATATAATAAATTACAGTGGTAAAATTCAGTCGTTCATCATTAATTTGCGTATAACTGTATAATACATTTTCGCCCGAAATAAAAATGGAGGTTAAAGAACCGGTAATGGAGGCCAGAGAGAAAGGAATAAGCGGGGCCGTTGTTAAATCAATCATCATCACTTCTAAGGCAAAGACTATCCCGGCGATAGGTGCTTCAAAAATGGCAGAAATAGCTGCTGCTGTGGCACTTCCTATAAGTAGAATGCGTTGTTTGTAACTGAGTCGAAATATTCGCCCCAAGTTAGAGCCAATAGCACCACCGGTAGCTACTGCTGGCCCTTCTAAACCAACAGAACCGCCGAATCCCACAGTTAAGGCACTGCTTATGACCGATGAAAATATATTATGTGGCTCAACAAAGCCATCGCGTCGCGAGATAGAATATAAAATCCGGGGAATACCATCGTGACCCACATGTTTACGGATAATGTAACGAATAAACAAAAGACTTAGTCCAATTCCAAGAGCAGGAAAAATAAAATATAGAAACTCTAAAGAACCCGTTTTACCCACTTCCTTCACAAATTCTTCTATCCGAGCTGTGGTATTTTTTAGCAAAACAACAGCAAGGCCGGTAACAAGACCTGTAAGAATACTCACCGAATAAACGAAAATTCGTTTATTCATCGGATTTTGATTCATCTTCACAATAAACCTGCGAATTCTATATAACTTTTTCATTACATATTATAAAAAACGGCGCAAAGGTAATCGCTTTATCCTTACATTATCCCTTTTAACGCTTTTTTATTTTTATACCGAATCGAGATTCTATTTTTATACATATTTTTGTAATAGTTTGTTTGAAAATGAAATAACAAAATCCTTTTAATTATTTTGATAACGTTTGAGTCTAACTTAAAAATTCTTTGGACGCTTAAATATTAGTACAGCAGGAGCATTTCCTTTCAAATGGTATTTTTTTGTGTATTTATTTTTTTGGTTTACCGTAATCTGATTATTATCTAAGCCAATCCAAATTTGATTCGGAAATAGAATTAAAGCTTCGGCAATTCCATATTCAGGGTGTTCAGAGAAATACATATTTAGGTCACCATCAGCATCTGTCATATACTTTTTGAAACTATATTGCACTGTTGAAAAATCACTTAAATTAATTCTGACGACAGAATAATTGTTTCGCTCTATGAGATATAAATATTTCACGCTGTCGTGTACTTCAAATTTGGCATCAGAGAAATCAGTATTTCTGCCTTTTTCGGGTAAAGTGAATCTTTTTAGAATTTTGCTGGTTTTTAAATCCACTGCAAATATAAAACGCCCATCGTCCACATGCTCTGCTTTGCGCTCTTTTATCAAATACAGCAAACTATCTTTACTATCAAAAGCCAGACCTTCGTAACCGGCATTATGCCAGTCTTTAATATGTAAATCAACCTTGTTCTCTTTTTCCCAATCGGTATAATTGACTTTTACCGGCTTTGCCCAATGGTGCTTTACCTTATAAGCCGTGCTTGTTTGCTCGCTCAGCACAAAAATATCATTTCCGCAGACATCTACCCCCTCAAAATCTGTGTAATCAGCTTTTATATGTACCTTAAATAATTTTTTTAATTTCCATGTATTCGTGTCTAATTGAGAAACATAAGGATGCTCATCTTCAATACAAATAATTCCTAATTGGGGGTGGACAGTAAAACCACTTAATTCATAAGCCGCTTTTTCTACTTGTTTTATTTTGATTAATTTTAAGTTATCCTGCGATTTTGCACTAAAAAATGAGAGCAGAAGAAGACCAAGAAGAAAATTTTTCATAAATTTATTTTTTAAGGCTACTAATTTAATAAAATGTTAATGAATTTGAAAACGAAATTTATTTTTTTATAATTGTTTCTTTAGGGTGCGTTTATAAATTTCACTCGTTCGGCAAAAGTTTTACCTTCGTAGTATTTGTTATTCAGGCAAAGCCTGAAAGAATATTAACGACTCAGGAATAGCCAGAGCCGAACAGCAGTTTTGCTCAATAGATATTATTCGTTCTTATTCGTGTAATTCGGGAACAAAAAATATTTATTGGACTTTATGGATGGACACAAATTCAAAAAAATGGAATTAATTCATGAATCCAGTATAAAAAGGTGAATTTGCATCGAAACCGGTCGGACAGCTTCATTAATTAATTGTAAGTGAGTCGTTTATATTTACAGTTTTAACAAATCTATCCGTCCGACCGGTTTTTTGACCGAACTCATTCATAGAAAAAAATTTGATATATGAAGAATAAAATAGCCAAACGAGCCGGATGGATTTCGATAATTGGAAATATTATTTTATTTGCTATAAAATTATGGATTGGACTTGTCTCTAATTCGGTGGCATTAATCTCTGATGCTGTTCATACACTGTCTGATAGCATAAGCTCAATTGTCGTTCTGGTGGCCATTAGGCTCTCCTTAAAACCTCCCGACAAAGAACATCCTTTTGGGCATGGACGAGCCGATTTAATCGCCGCTATTGTCGTAGGTGTTATGCTGAGTATCATAGCCTTTGAGTTCCTGTATCAATCTACCGTAATTTTAATCGCACGCAAACATACCGAATTTGGCTTCTGGGCAATTCTTATTACCTTTTTTTCGGTGCTGAGCAAAGAAGCGCTCGCTCAATATAGTTTTTATGCCTATCGTCTAACGGGTTTTAACACGATTAAATCCGATGGATGGCATCATCGTTCGGATGCCTTATCCTCTTTAATTATTTTGGTCGGAATATTTTTAAATCCTTATTTCTGGTGGATGGACGGTGTATTGGGAATTGTTGTTGCCCTTTTTATCGGCGCAACGGCATACGAAATTATTGAAATGCCTGTGAAAATATTGTTAGGCGAGCCGCCGGATGAAGAAACAATCGCAAAGCTAAAAAAAGAAGCCAATGATTTGCTGGGCTTTGATACAAAACTGCATGCCTTTAAAATACATCGTTATGGCAATCATATAGAGATGACTTGCCATATAAAATTAGAGTCTGAATGTACTTTTTTAAGAGCACATGACATAGCAACCCTATTGGAAAATTTATTTTATGAAAAATTTAAAATATTTTCAACTATTCATTATGAGCCGATTGGATATGAACAGGGAAGTTTTTCAAACTATTTCAAGGAAAAAAGCAAGGATATAATGAAAATACTTCATTAAAATTTGCCCAAGTTTAAGTCTGCAAATAATAGATATGCCGATAATCTTTAGTTTAATAAATGAGCCAGTATAAAAAGGTGAATTTGCATCGAAATCGATCGGACGGCTTCATTAATCAATTGTAGGTGAGCTGTATGTTTTTACAGTTTTAATAAATCTATCCATCCTACCGGTTTTTAGATCGAATTCATAAATGATACTAATCTTTTTCAAAGTTTTTATCTCAAACCGTGAATTCAAAAATTAACTTAAATCTTAAATAATAGTTAAAGTTTATCGAAAAACTTGCCTAACTCAATCTTTTCTTATTTCTTTGTTAGCGAATATTAACTAACATCTTTTATGCAATCAGAAAGACAAAAGCAAATTATTGAGCAAGCCATTAAGATTATTGATAAAAATGGAATACAAGGACTAACGATTAAAAATTTGTCCAAAGGAATTGGTATATCGGAACCGGCTATATACAGGCATTTTGGGAGTAAAACAGAAATTATATCAGCCATCTTAGATCGTTTACTCGAAACAGCAAATTATTTTTCTACTATAAATAAGCGAGTAAAGGGACCCGCTTTAGAAAAAATAAAATTTCTGATCAATAAATTAGTCGAAAATTTTAGCAAAAATCCCGCTTTAATATCCGTTATCTTTGCCGAAGATATTTTTAAAAATCAGAATATACTCAAAAATAAAATAATTTTTATCTTAAATAAAAATGAAGAAAGCATTGAAGAAATCCTTGAAACAGGAAAAAAAGAAGGGAATATAGCTAAAGATTTTGATACTAAAAGTCTTGCTCTGATTATTATGGGTTCCCTAAGACTTCTAGTAAAGCGCTGGCATATAAGTGATTTTGAATTCAATTTACAGGATAATGCCAATGAATTAGTTCATACTCTTACTAAACTAATTGCTAAAGACGGCTGAGGATTAATTTTTTTTAAAACGAGTTAGTTAATGTTAACTATCAGAAAGTGATATGCGTGGAAGAAATACTAAATGAATAGATAGAATTTTAAACAAATAAAAACATTTTGAATTAAAAACTAAAAAGTAAAAAGATGCAAAAAATTCTTATTAGAATGCTAAAAAATCCACTATGGATATTTTTAATTGTTATAGCGGTAAGTATCCTATCAATTTATCCGATAAGGGAAAATGGGCGCATGGAAACAGATTTGGATAAATATATGCCCGAAAATCATCCGGCATTTGTTTATAGTAACAAAGCCGAAGAATGGTTTGGAATACAAGACGGAATTATTATCGCTTTGGAGAACAAAAACGGTGTTTTTAATACCGCTACACTCAAAGCCGTAAAAAAGCTAACCAAGGAGTTGGAAAAAATGCCTGAAATTCGTAAGGAGGACGTAACTTCGCTCTACACAGCCGATAATATTGTAGGTACAGAAGATGGGATGGACGTAAAAGCCTTTTATAAGAGAGTACCTAAATCCAAAGAAAAACAGCTAGAAGTAAAGCAAAAAGTGGAAGCTAATGAAATGATTTTTGGACGATTGGTTTCTAAAGATGAAACCGTTACAACCGTTATTGCCGAAATTAGCGACAGTGTATTTTCACAAAAATTCTATAAAGAGATTTTGCAATTGGCTGATAAATATAAAACAGAGGATATTAATGTATATGTGGCCGGACGTCCGATTGTAGAAGGAACAATGGCCTTATTAGGCCCGGCAGATATGAAAAAAATGGTACCTATTGTCCTTTTAGTCATTTTTTTGGTCTTATTTATTACCTTACGGAGTCTAAAGAACACGCTAATTACTCTGGGCGTGGTTTTGTTTTCAACAATTATTACTTTTGGATTAATGACTGCCCTTAATGTACCGGTTTATGCGGTTTCTACTATGATACCTATCATGTTGATAGCCATTGGGGTGGCCGATGGTATTCATATGTATAGTCATTTGAGTTTGTATCATTCCGAACACCCCGAAAGCACCAAAAAAGAAGCCGTAACCGACATGGTGAAAAATATGTGGAAACCAGTGGTAATGACTTCTGTAACCACTGCGGTAGGTTTTATCTCTTTACTTACTTCTCAGGTTTATCCAATTAAATATTTTGGAATATTTACGGCCTTTGGGGTAATGGTGGCTATGATGCTTTCCCTTTTATTTATTCCAGCGGCAATAATGCTTTTTGGTTTGGCCAAAGCTCGAAAACGCAAATTAAATACAAAAGCAGAAGAAAACCATGCTTTAGCCTATAATTTTGCTGCCGGAGTACTTAAGAACAAAAAGATAACTATTTTTTTGACTATTGCCGTAATTGCTTTAGCGCTCATCGGAATGCAAAAGATTTGGATTAATTCCAGTTTCCTTGAAAAATTTAATAAAGACAGCGATATTGTTCGTACCGACCGATTTATAAATGAACATTTTGGCGGCACAACTACCCTTAATTTGATATTGGATGCAAAGGGGAAAAAGGATGTTTTTAAAGAACCTGCTGTACTTCAGCTTGTTGATAGTATGCAGAATGTTATAGAAAAAAGTTTGCCACTTGTTGGAAATTCATTCTCGCTTTCGGATTATATCGATCGGATGAATAAGGTGATGAATGCGGATAGTGCACAATATAATTGTATTCCTGACAATCAAAATATGATAGCGCAATATTTGTTACTCTATGAAATGTCCGGAGATCCCGAAAATCTAACAAAAGTGGTAGATTATAACTACTCGAAAGCCAATATTACCTTTCAATTGAAAAGTGACAATTCTAAAGCCATTAATTCTACAATTAAAG
>CAYQXT010000132.1:0-224 GCA_964421365.1 uncultured Bacteroidaceae bacterium | reverse complement strand
GGTTATAAAGCGAAGGTTTTTACCGATTTGATTTTGGAAGGACAAATCTGGAGCTTACTAATGTCCTTAGTTATTGTTGTTGTTCTACTGGCTTTTATGTTCAAAAGTCTGAAAATCGGTCTTATCGGTTCCGTTCCTATTATTGTTACCGCCTTAATTAGTTTTGGGCTAATGGGCTTTTTAAATATTCCACTAAATAGCACAACAGCCTTGCTCTCAAGTAT
>CAYQXT010000131.1:0-9190 GCA_964421365.1 uncultured Bacteroidaceae bacterium | reverse complement strand
GTATATCTCCCTACTCTGGTTATCATAGCCGGTTCAGCTCTTTTGGTCCAACGGCTGATTTCCGTTTAAAACCCAATGTTGTAGCTTTTGCCAAGGCTGTGGTAGCCGGACAAAAAGGACTAAAAGAAGCCTCTGGAACCTCTTTCTCCGCACCACTAGTCGCTGGTTTTGCTGCCTGTGTATGGCAAATGCACCCCGATTACACCAATATGCAGGTAATCAGTGAAATTGAAAAATCAGCCTCTTTATATCCCTATTTCGATTATGCACAAGGCTATGGAGTGCCTCAGGCATCTTATTTTTTTAGTGCAACACAAAAACCGTATCAAAAATCTTTTAGCATAAAATACGAGCATAAGAAAATTATTATTTATTTTAATCCTAAATTCCTTGTTAAAGATAAAACCAAAGATTATTTATATTATCATATTGCCGATGAAAATAATCATATCGTAGATTATTATGTTGTAGACAGAGATAGAGCGGATAAATTTGAAATTTCAACTGAGGGCATGGAACGAAATTGGACAGTTCGTATATTTTATAAAGGAACGTTTAATGAGTTTAAAATAAGGGATTTGTTGGATTTACCATTTGAAAAAATTGAGAATTAAAAATATAGAAATGCGGATATTATTTATAGGGATACTCTTTTTCGGTCTGTTAAGCCCTTCGTTTGCCCAGCACGCTGTATTACGCGAAAATACCAGAAATTTATTTGAGAAGAAAAGCGATTTTGGACCAGCACTTAAAAAATTTAATCATTTATTTTTTGGTTTTGGTTTAATGTACGATAATCCTAATTTGCAGAATATCCGATTAACCGCATGGCGTTCCAACTCCCTTTCAGCAGGATGGCGTCATAAGCTTAGTCTCCTAAAATTTTATGCCATAGGTTATGATATTTATTATCAGTATAATGATTTTAGAATAAAGCAAATTCCAGGTAAAATCTTTCCTGATTCAGCTTTACATACATCAGAAAAGCTCAATTTCCATCAGTTAGGGATAGAGTTATATCAACGCTTTACCTTTTATCAACGAGGCAATCTTATGGGGCTATTTCTTGATTTGGGTATTTATGCCAATTATAATTATTTGATTAAATATAAAGAGTTTGACTTTTTTCCAAACTATGTAAATAATGCGCAAAAGCGGACAATTGTATACCGGTATCTTAATTATGTGGAAAATTACCACTATGGTATTCATGCCCGTATAGGACTGAACAGAGTAGTATTAGCTACCGAATATCGTTTGTCGCCATTAATTAAAGATTCTGATGTGCAACTGCCGCCCTTATGGATTGAAATACAGTTTGGACTCCATAAATAAGGTTTAAGTAGTTGATAATAAATAGTTAACGGCTATTAGTTTTACTCGCGCCTGATAATAAGAATAATGCAAAATATTAAAATGCAAATATATTTACACAGTTACTTAATTTAGTGTCCATCTATAAAGTCCAATAAATATTTTTGTTCATAAATTACACGAATGAGCACGAATAATTTTTGTTGAGTAAAACAGCTGTTCGGCTTAGACTGCGTCTGAATCGATAATATCCTTTTCAGATTAGCCCGAATAATAGTTATATAACTATTGTGAACACAGATTTAAAGAGAGCAGGAATATCAAATTTTATACTTATTCTCATTTCTTAAGCACTAAGACCTATTTATTTGTATATTATATTTTTGAACGAACAATTCTTTTGTGATAAACTGTATTCACAATTTACAATTAAAAACTCACAATTACTTAACGCTGTTTATTACCGTTTTGCTAAAATAAGCCCATAAAGCACGATGAAAAATCCTGTCTTCGTCATTCAAAACGGTTGAAATATCCATTTCTGCATCCTTTGGATTTATTTTTTTAAAGCTACCTTTTTTGTATAATATAGTGGCTTCGGGATGAAATTGCACGGCAAAGACATTTGGGTAAACGGTATTATAAATTCCTTCAATTACTTTCTTATCTAAACTGCTTGCCCAAATTTTGAAATTCTTACCCGGTTTTTCGATAGCCTGATGATGGCAACTCAAAATTTTTGGTTGATAATTCTCCAGCCAAATTTTTTTACTAAAATCGCCGCTAAAACGAACATGATGAAAACTACAGGACAAAATATCCGGTTCGGAATAAATATTATACCACGCGCTACGGTGAATTTCTTCTGGATTCTCTTCTGTTACTTCATCATAACTTTTTTTCTCGTATAGCTCCGATGGTATATCCTGAATCATAGTGCCACCTGCCGCTGTGCTCATAGTCTGCGCACCAAGGCAAATGCCGAGAATAACATAATTGGGCTTTTCGTTCAGATAATCTTTCCATTCAGGGTTTTGAAACCCGCCATAAAGATGAAACAAAAAAGATAATTCGAGATAATGACGCTGTGGATTTAGATTTACGTTTAGTAAACTTGTTGGCTCGCCATAAGTATATGCCGGTAAATCATCACCACCGGGAAAAATTACAGCTTCTGTATTCTCCATTATTTTTTTAAATTGATCAGAGAGGTGATTCTGCTTATATAACTCATCGGGTTTTAATCTCCCTGCTAGGTCAATAAATTCAACCTTATTGGGGAGACTATCCTGAGCAAACTTTTTTGATTTATCGTAATTATAATCCTCTCCATCATAAGTTACCGCTACCAGTTTGAGATTTGGAATGGCAATAAACCTATTTTTTATCAAATAGTTAAAGGTTCTCAGATTATACACAGTTGGGTGCATAAGAGCTACCCGAACTGTATCCCGGGAAAAGGAAATTAGGTTTAAGGATAATAGAAGAAAGAATAATGCTATTTTTTTCATCTGGTTAAATTTAATTTCAACAAAAATACTAAAAAATTACCGATAAGGTCTTTGGAGCTTGGAATTATTCTTTCCAATATGAAAAATAAAAAAGCTGTCCGATAATCGAACAGCTTTGAGTTATGAAAAAAAACACTATTTATAAAACAGCGGCTAAAGCATCCACATTTCCATACCCGAAATTAGAATTTCTATTTGGATATAGATCCGAGGCTTCTTTAAGCTTTTGAAGTACCTGATTGCGGTTCCAAGAAGTGTGACGTGCCCAAACTAAGGCTGCAACACCAGCCATGGTAGAAGTGGCAATAGAAGAACCGCCAACATATTGTTTGGTGCCAGTGTAAAATCCAAGAGTAGGAGAAGTTCTGGAGTCGTCCCATGCGCGTTGCATCGTTACCGTGAAATCTATTTTAGAACCTTTGTGGCAAACTGAGCACTCTTCGTAGCCCGAACCATCGGTAATACCTGTTACAGCAACCGTTTCATTCATATTAGCCGGAAAAATAACACCATACCAGTTGGTATAACTTGTGGAAGTTCCACCGGCACAAAAGATTAATTTTCCTCTACTGTAAGCATATTTTATGGCATCCGAAATTTTACCTATCGACCAAGCCATTCCCATCGACATGGAAATGATTTTTACATCTGAACGATTGGCTAGCGCTTTAAATGCATCGGCCACACCTTGTTGCTCATGATAACCATCTAAAACAACATCGCTCGAAGCTCGGTAAGCTACAAGATTACAGTTGTAAGCTACTCCAACAGGTTGATAATCATTGTTTCGAGGGCTAGAGATATTACTTGCCATAGAAGTCCCGTGGCTACATTTATCATAAGGACCATCGGTTTTTGTTGACCAAGGCCACCAAGAATCTACATAAGTACCATATTTTTGGATATAACGTCCACTCGAATAGCCATCGTTAAAGTCAGAATTCATTAGTTTTTGATCTTTAGAAACACCCGTATCTACTAATCCAACAGTAATACCTTTACCCGTAGAATACGACCATGCCGAAGAAATCCGATGATAGTCATAAACCCACGAAACATAGCAATTAGGAGAAATTAAGCGATAATCGGAAGAATTGATACTCTCGCCTCCTTTGCTACATCCACTAGCACTTTTTTCTTGATTTTCGTAAGCAAAAAAGTCATATCCCATAGGCTCTAAATAACGAATACCCTGCGATTGTCTTAATCTTACCACTGTTTTGTAATCGGTAACTTTAATATCTACAAAACTCAAAATATCATCATCGTGAATAATTGCTTTCTCTCTTGTTAGCTTAGGGTGAGAAGCTTTTTCTATCTGCATAATCTCATCTATCAGGTGAATTTTGATTTTTTTATTATCGGTTGATTTCATCCGGTCATCTGCCGAATTACCATAACCAATACTTAGGATACTGTCGCCGTGCATAGCCGCACTCCACACCATCAGATCGGAGGCCTCTGTCCAGTTAAAAGTACCATCTTGATCAATCTTGTTTTTAATAAACTCATTGATTTCTGAGGTTTTAAGAGGTTTAATTGGCAGCGAAACTTGCTTGACACCTGGAATAAGTTGATTCTCTTTTGTACAAGATGTAGCCAAAAAAATCAGCATAGCCAAATAAAAATAAATTCTTTTCATTGTAAAATAAGTTTAGTTAATTTATTAATGCTTTGTAAATTTAATATAATTTTTTTTAAGTAGAAATTATGAATTAGTAATTTAAAATATAAATTTGTTTTTATTTTTGAAAATCAGTATTTAACGATGTGTCATCAAATAGCTTTTGTCTATAAGTAAATGGCGTTTGTAGCTATTTTTATTATTCTATCGTTTAAATGACAGTAGATTATGTTTTGTGAATAACTCGTTGCTTTCTTGTTGAATTTACTAAGCAACACGAATGATATAATTAGCATAATTTGAAAATAGATAAGTTAGTGAATTTGTAGAAAAATTTAAAGTAGAGGAAGCACATAAAGCCAAAACAATTTTTAAGGTTTTTACGTATAAAGTCAAAATTATTCCATGAAGAAATATTTTTTTGTTCTGTTCCTTTTAGTTTATCAAAATAGCTTAGCACAAGATTTGGCCGTGGTTTCGTTTAAAAAAACAGGTGAAAATTTAGAAAATTCTGAATTTCAGCGCTTAGATCGGAAAAATCGAGCCACTTCTTTGATAAAAATAACCAGTAGCATTAAAGAAAAATTAGATATAAAAGCCTCTAAAGGAATAATCGGAAGGATTGCTTTTTATGAGGACGATTACTGGGTGTATGTTAATCCGGCTGAAACTCAGCTAACTTTTTTGTTAAGAGGTCGTAAACCTCTAATTTATACTATTCCCGAAAAATTAATTGAAAATGATGCTTATACTTTAGAATTGGTAGATTTACGCAAATCAGATGAAGTAGCCGAAAAAAGTGATAAAATAGCCATTTTACTGCGTAGCAAACCTTATGGAGCTGAAATATATATGGATGGTGTTTTTATTGGGAATACACCACAAACCATGAATCTAAAGCCCGGCAAGCATGATATATATCTGAAAATAAAGCATTATTTTGAATGGAAACAAAATTTTATCATCTCTTTAGACAGTAGTATTTATCTATTTAAATTAAAGGCATTAACCAAAGGTATGAACAATAACCCCGAAGAATTAGCGATTATTCAGTCTTACCTTCATCAAAAAATCCCCGAAGGTTTGGTGTATCTCGATGGAAGTAAATTTTTAATGGGGAGTAATACCTATAATTTAGATGAACAAATAACCCATCAAGTACGTGTAAATGGTTTTTGTATAGGAAAATACGAAATTACCAATAGCCAGTTCTGCGATTTTTTAAATCAAAATAGAAGCAAGGTGGCAAATTTGAAAGTCTGGATAAATATACATGGAATATTTACCAAGATAAGACAGCTCAAAACAGGCGAATTTAAACCCGACAAGGGATATGAGCTTTTTCCTGTGGTGAACGTGACATGGTATGGAGCACAAGCATACTGTAAGTGGAAAGGCGGACGTTTACCCACCGAAGCAGAGTGGGAATATGCAGCCAGAGGGGGAACCTCCGAAAGCTCCGAAAAGTACTCAGGAAGTACACGAGTGAGCGATGTGGCTTGGTATCTCAAAGACTCGCGAAAAAGTGCCCATCCTGTAGGCCTAAAGATGCCAAATGAAGCCGGCTTATATGATATGAGTGGCAATGTATGGGAATGGTGTTTTGATAATTACGATGAAGATTACTATTATGAAAGCGATGAGAATAACCCCAAAGGACCAGAACAAGGCTTAGGACGGAGTGGTAGGGGAGGATCTTGGGCAAATGGTAAATATTACCAGCGAGTAACAATCAGAGCTTATGAAAAACCAATGAACTCCTTCTTTAGCTTAGGCTTTAGAATGTGCTACCCAATAAATGAAAAGAATAAGAAATTTTTGACTAATTTGAATTAGCTCTTTTCTTATTTTTAATGCTTGTTGATAACTAATTTGTCTTAATATTAAAAAAAGATGTAAATTTGCTTGTTTTCCTATAAATTATCAGATTTATTATTATGTATTCCGATCAATTAAAAGGTTTTAAAAGTTATCTTAAGTTAGAAAAAGGCTTATCTGCAAATTCAATATCTGCCTATGTCAGAGATTTGCAAAAACTGATTGTTTTTATTGAAGAAAATTATACAGATAAAAAACTCGAAGATTTAAGTCCCACTATTCTTTCTGAATTTGTTCAAGACATTGCACAAAAAGATGTGGCACCCCGTTCTCAAGCACGAATTATTTCCGGTGTAAAAGCTTTCTATACCTATTTAATTTTGGACGATAAAGTGGATAATGACCCCACTGAATTTATCGAATCGCCAAAAATTGGGCAAACTTTACCCGTTATTTTAAGTATTGAAGAAGTAGTAGCGCTGATTAATTCTGTAGATTTGAGTAAAGCCGAAGGCCACCGAAATAAAGCAATTGTGGAAACTTTGTATAGTTGTGGTTTACGTGTTTCAGAATTAATTAACCTCAAAATAAGTGATTTGTATTTTGAAGATGGTTTTGTTCGTGTGCGAGGTAAGGGCGGAAAAGAGCGATTAGTCCCAATAGGGCAAAAAGCCATTCGACAGCTTACTTTCTATATGGAAAATTATCGAAATAAGTTAAATATTGATACTTTTTCGGCGGATATCGTTTTTTTAAACCGGAGAGGAAAAAAAATTACCAGAGTGTCTATTTTTAATATAGTTAAAGATTTAGCATTAAACATGGGGCTGCACAAAAATATTAGTCCGCATACATTCAGGCATTCTTTTGCTACCCATCTGGTTGAAGGAGGTGCTGATATTCGTGCAGTACAAGAAATGCTGGGGCATGAGTCTATTGTAACAACCGAAATATATGCACACCTTGATAAAGACTATCTGCGTTCGGCATTAATCGAATTTCATCCAAGAAGTTGATAAATAATTGTTAATTATTGAGTCCAGTATAAAAAGGTGAATTTGCATCGAAATCGGTCGGACAGCTTCATTAATCAATTGTAAGTGAGCTGTCTATTTTTACAGTTTTAATAAATCTATCCGTCCAACCGGTTTTTAGACCGAACCCATTATTAATTTACAACATTGATATTAAAATCTTTCATGTCGCCATCAAACATATAAAGGCGGGCTTTATCATCCCCCAAAAGATTTAGCTTGTCTAAGATTTTCTGAGCATTACTTTCTTCCTCAATTTGTTCCTGAACAAACCACGATAAATATTGATTAGTGGTGTAGTCTTTTTCTTCAAAGCAAATGCCTACTAACTCATTTATAGATTGGGTAATAAAACGCTCATGCTCTAAAACTTTTGTGAACAATTCGCGAATGGAACCAAAAACATGAGGAGGCTTTTCTAAGGCAGAAACTGTCGCATGTCCTCCTCTGTCGTTGATATAATGGAATAATTTGAGCATATGAATACGCTCTTCTTCGGTCTGGCGATATAGAAAATCGGCACTCCCGTTATAGCCTTCTTTTTCTGCCCACGAAGCCATGGCAAGATATAATTGTCCCGAATAGGCCTCTTTTGTTATCTGCTCATTTAGAGCTATTTCTACTTTTTCGTTTAACATGATTTTTTCGTTTAATCTTAGAACAAAGATAATATATTTTTTTTCATAAGAAGATAGATGAACAAATAAACTTATCATAATTTGGCATAGAAGAATTCCTATCTTAGGATATATATAGTGCGATAAAAAATAAATTATTATTGTATCTTTGAGTTTAACTTTAGCAAACTATTTTGAAATGTATATGTTTCGATCTGTTATAATTTCCTATTTACTCCTTTTATTCTTTTCCTTGAATGTTTATTCCCAGAAAAAAAGCTTGAAAGATAGTCTACTGAATGTTTTATCAAAGCCACAGGAGGATACTTCAAGAATTGAAACTTTATTTGAATTAGCCGCAGAGCTATATCTATGCAATCCCGATACCACAATTGGTATATGCAAAGAAATATTAAATATAGCATTGCTTAATAAGGACACAAGTTCAACATCTGAAGTTTATGGTTGGTTGGGCTATTTGTTTGATAATGTGGGAGAGGTAGATTCTGCTTTAGTTTACGATTTTAAAGCGGCAGATTTTTTAAAAAGAGTAAGGAATATGAAGTCATTAGCAGTAGTTTATATTAATATTGCATCCATTTATGATGATAAAGGAGAGATTGAGAAAGCACTTGCTTTTAACCGAAAAAGTATCTCAATTCAGAAAAAAATTAATGATAGGAAAGGAATGGCCATAAACTATAACAATATGGCAGCTATCTATAATAATCTTGGCTATCTAACAAAAGTTATATCATTGTGGATGAAAGCCTTGGAAATACAGTTAAGGGTAGGCGATAAAAAGGGAATCGCATCGATATACATAAATTTGGGATCAGTATATAGTACTCAAAATGACGATGATAAAGCAAATGAATTTTATCGTAAAAGTTTAACTATCTACAAGGAAATAAATGATATTTCTGGTCAGGCCATAGCTTTGCAAAATATTGCTGTTATCTATCAGCAAAAAAAAGACATTGAAAAAGCCGAAAGTTTTTTTAAGCAATCTTTATACCTGTTTAAGCAGATAAATGATAAATCAGAAATTGCCGGGACATTATTGAATATAGCAGACATATTTAATACAGAACAAAAATATCAACAAGCACTTAGCTACTCCAATAAAGCATTGAAATATTATCGACAATTAGGTGAAAAAAGAGGAATATCTTCTGCTTATTTAAAGATATCTTCAATTTATTTTGACAAAAAAGAATACGATAAATCACTCAAACTGGCAAAAAAAGCCTATCTAATTGATGAAAAATT
>CAYQXT010000130.1:0-9191 GCA_964421365.1 uncultured Bacteroidaceae bacterium | reverse complement strand
GGAAGTGTCGTTAGTGCTGCTGATTCTGCTGCTTTTCTTGCTGCTGATGGTACTTTAGGTGCCCGTATGTATGATGACCCAATTGATGAGGTTTTAGATGAAAACGGTTCTGTTCCTTCAGGTTTGGATACAGCCGGAATTTATACTTATTTGAACTTTTACAGATGTAAATCTTGTCATGGTTGGGATCTGAGAGGACAAAAAGGAGTATTGATAGGAAAAGCTCCTTCTGCAACTTATCCTGCTGCAGTGGATCTTGATTTATATGCTTGGTCTAAACAACACAATATCAGAGAGATTTTTGATGCTGTTAAGAATACCGGAGGACGTTATAAAACTGCACAAACGTCTTACAATAGCTTAATGCCAGATTTTGGTAAATTCTTAACGGATGCCCAAGTTTGGAATATTGTTAAATTCCTGAAAGAAGATGCACATAATATCATGGATTATGCCAACCTAAATACTGTTGGTGTTTATCCTACCGGTTCATTCTCTTGGAGTGATATTGGAAGAAGTGGAGATGCTGCTAATGGTAAAAAAGTATTTGATGCTAAATGTGCTAGCTGTCATGGTACAGATGGTACGTCCATCAATATTTATTGCAAAGATGAATTTCTTGGTGGAATGTTCCGTAATGATGTTCACGAAGTTCAGCATAAAGCCATGTGGGGTATGCCTACCGACCGTGCTCATGTAAACGCGGGTTGTGCCATTCCTTTTGGTGCAAAAATGCCTGCTCAGGATATTACAGAGCAAGATATTAGAGATTTAATGGCTTTGGGTCTAAGTGATCCTACCGGATATCCTGGAGCAAAGTAGAAATTAATTATTATTTTATAAAAAAGCGGACTTAGAGATAAGGCCGCTTTTTTTTATAGCTTTTCTGACTTACCGGTATATTTAAAGTAAGCAGTAATTACGGATTAATAAGCAATGGTGAATTATTAATTATGAATTGTTAATTCTGTTTGTTGCTAAAGAACAGTTTGTTCTCAAAATTTAATATATAAATAAATAGATCAGGGTACTTAAAAAGTAGTCTTAGCAATAAGGTTGTTTTTTGTTTGTATTTTCAGCTGATGGGATTGCAGTATTGAGTGACTTTGCTTGAAACAAAAAACAAAGCAAAGATGATGTTCAGACCAGCATTTTTTTTAGTTTGAGAATATCATTTAGGATAAATTTTTTGTTGTGGTGCTGTATCAAATCAGACTTTATTAGCCATTTTAGCTCTTTTTTGTAATTTTCATTAGAAATTCCAACAAACTCGAGCAGTTCTTTTTTAGAAAATTCGATTTCAAAATTTGTTGATTCATAAATCTGTTCGGAAAGGTAAACTAGGCTGTATATTAGTTTGAGTTTTGGATTTTGGTTGGCCATTAAATTTAGTGTACTCTGTAATTCGTTACAAATGACACTGAACTTAGAGAAATAGTCGAGTACTGATTGATGATTCTGTTGTAGAAAGATATTGACCGTGTCGATATTGATAAAGCACACATCTACATTTGTAATGGCTGTGGCCGAGTACTGGTGTATATTATCGAGTGTGAGAACGGGGCCGGAAAGCATTTTTTGTCCTTTCTCAAATTTTAAAATATTTCCATTTTTGCCTTCGATATGCAATTTAACTTTTCCAGTGAGTAGTATTTTTAAGTAATTTACAGGTAGTCCTTTTCTGAAAATATTTTCTTTAGCTTTATAACTTACAAAGGCATGATTGTCGTTCAGCAGGTTAACTTCTGAAGGAGTCAAGCTTTTTTTTAAAAAGCAATTTATTGGGCAGGAATGACAATCAATATCCATTTTTTTTGTTTATTTTTGGTGTGCCTGGTTTTTAATAAATTTTGGCGAATATAAATAGGCTTGATAATCCAAAAAATATCCGAGTGCAATTTTATTAATATTAGAGAAGACATGCAAGTAAAATAACATGATTTACAGCAGTTTTTGTTGGTTTTAAGCACCCTGTCAAATCCTTATTGAGAAAAAAAGGGTTCTGTGTCTCTTCAATGAGCAGGAAGCTTAAATTAAGTGTGTAAGTTCAATACTCCATTAAATTTTGCCAAAATTTGAATCTGAAAATAAATAAATTCGGATAATTAGTGATGTATCTATTTGACGATAATTTTTTCAAAATTGTTATTTTTAGATGAGTTCAGTATAAAAAGGTAAATTTACATCGAAATCGGTCGGACGGTTTCATTAATCAGTTGTAAGTGAGTTGTTTATTTTTACAGTTTTAATAGATCTGTCCGTTCAATTGGTTTTTAGATCAAACTCTTAGATATTTATAGAAAATTAATGGACTATTGCTAAGACGGGCTAAAAAAAGACAAGAGCAAACTACTCTTGTCTTTTTAATACATTTTAGTTAAAAGCGATTATTTTTTAGTAGGATATTTAGTTTCATCCTGCAAAGCAGCTAATAAATTTTTTAGTTCAGTAACCGTTATTTTAGAAAATACAGGCATATCTGTTCCCGGATTACCAAATTTAACTCTGTGTTGTACTGAATATGGCTCATTACGGCCAAAATTACCTACTCCTACGGTATCACCATCATCAACAATAAAATCATCGGCACCTAATCCGTTAGCTCCATGACAACTTGCACAATTAGCTGCAAAATAAGTATCACCGGCAGCAGCATCGCCATCTTTACCAATATTTTCAAAAGTAACTACTCCATTGGGATAGGTACCGGTCACTTTTGTATCATATAATTTAGATACATCAACAGATTCTTCTTTGATAAATTTAACAATATCCCATGCTTCTTCTTTTGTTAATATGGTAGCAAAAGCGGGCATTTCATCACCACCTAACGAGGGGTCTGTACCATCGGCTGTTTTGGCAGCATCTACTTTTCGTCCATCGGTGTCATAAATATGACCAAAAAGTTCTTTGTAATCGTCATTGGCACGGGGCTCAGTTAAGTCAACACCACAACTGGGACGGCTTATTTTTGGAGCTCTTCCTGCATAAGCACCTGTTTTTCCCATCAAGTCTAAACCATGGCAGTTTTTACAACGATAAAAATTGCCATAGTTTGAGATGTCGGTAGCAGTGATTCCTGCTGGTGCACTCCAGCCTGTTTCTGCCGCCCAGAATTTATCATACAGTTTACCACCCAAAATACCATCTGCTGCATCATAAGCAACTTTGTCTGCATCAACAGTAGTGTCTGTTTTTTTACAACTCGTCATAACCGAGACGCTCAATACGACTAATAGTCCTAAAATGACTCTTTTCATAACTTAATATTTTATAAAATTTAAAAAACAAATGTATGTTTTTTTCCTAATAAATATGTTGATATTTATCAATTTTTTTGTATCAATTTCTTAAGTACTTATGAGAAAATTATTAGAGTAAAGAACTAATGTTTAATAACATGTAGTTTATCTGTTGAAGCATAATATTTGGGAGAAGTAAGCAAAAATAAAAAGCGATAAACTCTTCAGTTTATCGCTTTTTATTTTGTCAAAATTATAGTTTATTTTTTGAGTGTTCGGGTATAATTTACGATATACCACAAGTTTTTCTCTGAGAAATCATCACCATATCCACGCATAGCAGAACCTTCTAAGCCTTCGGACATTTTATAGAATATTGTTCCATCGGTTTGGTTTTGAAATGCTTCGCTTGTGAAATCGATGTCTTTTACAATAGCGTCCATACCCGTACCATCGGCTAAATGGCAGCTAGCGCAATTTTTATCAAACAATTTCTTTCCTTTTTCGATACCTTGTTTGGCTACCGGATTTTTTTTGTTTTTAGCACTTTCCGGCACATTCCAGTCGGTGGTTGCAGCTAAAAGAATAAAAGCCAACACCATTGGTAAAATTACTTTAACTAAATTTTTCATTTTATTAATTTTAAAGATTAAATACAAAAATCGTACAAATTATTGTCCAAAACTCCATCTTTTGGCAATATTGAAGCCCATAAAAAATTCTCCTTTAGAAAAATCATTCAAATTGTAGACCATATTATACTGTCCAGACAGGGCATGATAATTAGATACAAAAACTTCAAATGTATGTGTAGCCGTAGCGATATCAATACCAAATCCAATATTAGGTTTTATGCTTGATACGGCAGTAAAGGGTTGGTCGTATTGAGCGACTAAAGACATGGCTCCCTGTATTCTGAATTTTGCACTTGCGGTTACACTAAAATTATCGTGTTTTATACCTTCATAAACAGCCGAATCCACTAAATTAAAGTGTGCGTGATTAAAAGCTAATTCAAAGGATAATAAACGGCTTATTTTTCGGCCAACAATAAGTTGGTTAAAAACGGAAGCCCGATAAGCAAATTTATCGTAAGTAATAGCTGAACGCGAGTCTATGGCAAAATCACCAAAATAGGTCAGTGATACTGGGATACTTCCAGAACGTGTTTGTTGTAAAATGGTGTATTTGGCGTTAAAATCGTGTAAAAAATTGTCTTTGGTGAGGCCGAAACCCAACGAAATATTTTTGGTAATACCATAGCGTAAAGTAAGACGAATATTGGAAGAACCAAATATTCCGAAAAAGTCGGAATAGCCATTACTAACATCTCCAAATCGGTGTTGAATGTTAAATTCTAAGGTATTTTTGCTCAGGCCAACGATAGTTTGTGTATTAATTAAATTACCCGAAGAAAAAGGGGCTCGAACCGGTCTTTTATCTACATCGTCCTGTGCAAATAAATTGCTTGTGAGTAATAATAGCAAACTAAAAAGTATTGCAAATGTGTTTTTTTTCATTTTTTTGTTCTTAAATATAAAATTAGTTATCTGATGCTCCCTGTTTGATCCAAACCAAAATAGTGTCAATTTCTCCTTGTGCTAGTTTGTTGCCTCCAAGTGGCATACCACCGCTGTTTACTTCAAGGTATACTTTGCTTTGCTCAGGAATATCTGTATTTACATATTTTCCGTCTAAAAGCGCAGCATGCGACTTTCCCTCTCTTAAATCAGGATTAGTACTACCATTATGGCAAGCAATACAGCTATTAGTAAATATCGGTTGAACATCTTTTGCAAAACTCAGTTTTACGTCAGAAGGAAGTGGATCAACTTTGGGCGTAACATAATCATAAGTACATGCACCCAAAAATAGTGTAAATACAATTAAAAATATCTTTTGCATAATTTTAAAATTTTGACAAAATTAGCAATTATTTTCAGAACGAATAATCATTATTAATGATAAAAATCAATTTTTTTATTGTGATTAGTCAATTTTTATATAATTTTGTCAGCAAAAATAGAACCTTGGTATGGAAAACACTTGTAAATTTTGTGAAAATGACTGCGTATTTTTCAAAAATTTTGATCGATCCAAAATTTCAAATGAATTATTAAGGTATGATGCTACTTTTGGAGTGGGTGAAACAATTGTTAAAGAGCAAACACCTCAGGATTATATTATTTTTGTTAAAACAGGTATGGTGAAATTGGTTGTAGATACGGCTCATCATAATGTTATTTTTTCCGTAACCGATACTTATGCCGGTTTTCCTTGCCAGAAATTCGAAAAACATCAGAAAGCGACTTATTCAATTATAGCCCTAACAGATGTGAACGTTTGTTTATTTTCTATCGCTAATTTTCATGAAATTGTTGAAGTTGAACCTATCTATAACCAAAAATTATTGAATTCTAATCAATACTTTTTGAATTGTTTAATTGATGTGGTAAAAATTAGGTCTTCAAAAACGCTTACTGGCCGTTTAGCACAGAAATTAATTTATTTTTCGAGGAATTTATATCGCTCTCCAAAATTTTCAATTTCACTGAATCGGCAGGAATTAGCTGATTTTGTGGGTGGCTCAAAAGAAGCCGTAATAAGAGAATTGCGTAAACTTAAAGAAGATGGCATCATTGATTTCAATGGACATAATTTTCGCATTTTAGATTTTGACCGTCTTAAGAAGATATATTTAATTTCCTGACTGGATATAAGTTATGTATGGAAACATCTCAACTACGACAATTTTTAGACGAAAAATACCGCAAGTATAATCAAGCGTGGTTTATTGAAAGTGACCCCATACAAATTCCGCATTCTTTTGATAAAAAGGAAGATATAGAAATTTCTGCATTTTTGAGTGCTACCATAGCCTGGGGAAACAGAAAAATGATTATTCGTAATGCTAAGGAAATGATGAGACCAATGGATTTTGCTCCCTACGACTTTGTTCAGAATCATCAGGAGGCAGATTTAGCTGTTTTTGACGATTTTAAACATCGTACTTTTAATGCAGTGGATTTGAGATTTTTTATACAATCACTCAATAATTGTTACGCTAACCACGGCGGTTTGGAACAAATTTTCACCCGAGGCTACCGAAAAAATCAATATATAAAAGAAGCATTAAGCGAATTTCGTAGCACTTTTTTTGTGATTCCATTTCCCGAAAGGACGACAAAGCACATTTCTAACGTGAACAAGAATTCGGCGGCAAAACGTCTGAATATGTTTCTGATGTGGATGGTTCGGCAAGATAAGCAAGGGTTACATTTTGGCTTATGGAAAGATATTCTGCCAAAGGATTTAATGCTACCTTTGGATGTACATACTTCGTGCATTGGCAGAGAACTAAGTTTACTCAAACGCAAACAAAATGATTGGAAAGCAGTAGAAGAAATTACGGCAAATCTGCGATTTTTTGATGCCAAAGATCCGGTAAAGTATGATTTTGCCTTATTTGGCTACGGTATTTTTGAGTAAATCTGTTAAGGTCGAAGTTGAAAACTTCGACCAACAAAAATACTTCGACCAACAAAAATACTTTAACTAACAAAAAAAGGAGCTACAAACGTGTAGCTCCTTTTTTGTCTAATCGATAAATGAGTTTGGTCTAAAAACCGGTTGGAGGGATAGATTTATTAAAATTGTAAAAATAGACAGCTCATTTACAGTCTATTAATGAAGCCGTCCGACCGATTTTGATGTAAATTCACCTTTTAATGCTGGACTCATAAATTACTTAAATAGCATTGAAGGAGTAATATTTAGCATTACCCAAGCCCAGTTATTTGAGCCGGTTTGGAATCCTTCGCTATAGGCCATTGCACCTGATTTAAGAGCATACATACTCTCCGTGGCGAGCATTTGCGAATATCCAAACTGAATACTGGCTACTTTAGGAACTATTTTATATCCAAACCAGGTGTCTATTTCTAAACCCAGACTACCTAAATCTTTTTGAGAAGTATTGCCAGATTTATCCGTAAAAGTGTATTTAGCTTTTCCTGCCGGCAAAAAATAATGCGGAATTATTTTGGCAAAGAATTTACCATAAGTATAAATGAACTTTAGATTAATATCTTGCAAACCAACGCTTCCTACATGATTTCCTACATAAAAATAGTCCATCCAACCATTAAATTTATGGTTTGTTCCATAGAGCGGAGTAAAAGCATTCTGGTTTTTTCTATTGGTGTTGGTAAAATCGTTTCCTGATAACATTTCGTAACCTACACCAAGTTTTAAGTTGCTGTTTAACTTGTACATGGCATCTATAGCTATGTTATAGGCACTGATTTTTTGTCCTTCGCTTTTAGCTCCCTTAAAGTTCTTTCCATTGGCCGTATTAAAAGCGTTTATATCTCCACCAGGTATGCTGTCTTTATTCACCCAGTCAGCTGGATTTTTCCCCATTTGATAATAGGCATTTAGAGCAAAATTTAGGTCGCCTATTTTGTAAGTAACTCGTCCGCCTATAATTTGGCTGTATGCATTTCTTTCACTAACGGTAGTTGCCAGAGAATAATGATATTGTCTTTCGGCTTTACCGTTATTTAAAGCTAAGAAGCTATAAGCTAAATCGCCAGCTTTGCCGTGTACCCATAAAAACTGCATGGCTTTGTAGGCATCAGCACCGGTGTATGGGTTGCCATGAAAAGCAAAACCTAAATGGGCTTCAACGACTCCTTTGTATTTGAACAGTGCTAAATCATGTGAGCGGGCTTGTTGTGCCCATCCTACATTTCCCAAAATACGGTGGTCATCGTAAACAAGCTCCATTCTTCCTACTTTCAAAGAAATCTGGTTGGTTAAATTTACTTCACCCCATGCTTCGTGTATATATGTGTCATTGGCATCGTTGGAAACCAATTGTGGTTGGCTTCCCCAGATACGGACATCTTGTAGAACTAAACCAAATTTTATACTTTTTGCCTTGTAAAACATATTTAAGCGCGACCGTTGACTAGTGGCTATGGATGATGGCATTTTGTAGCCAGGTAGTAAATATTTGGCTGTTGGACTTTTGTATCCGTGCTTATATTCGGTTCTTGGTCGTATTTGTGCTCCAATTTTTAAGCCTGCTGCCGATTCTTTTTTTTGCTCTGTCTTTGCATCCTGCTTTTTGTTTACGATAGTGGAGTTTTCCTCCCTTTTCTTTTTTATGATTGCTGTATTTTCCTGCGCATTTACAGTAATTGTGAGCGCTAAAATCAACATTAAATAAATCAGTTTTCTCATTTTTTGAATTTTTAAAAATAATTGTTTATAAAATTAGTTTCTTTTTCTACGTTTCAGGTCGCCATGATAAACAATATCTTGAGCTTTCACATCTTCTTTGTTTAACCATTTGGGTATCTCTGCAATGTTCATGTTTTCACGCATTTGTTCCAGCTCTTCTTCGTTAAATGAATAGGCCATTTCTGCTGAGATAACATTTTCCATTTGTTGTAATTGCGTTAGCATTTGTATTTCTTCGCCTGTGGTTTCCCCTTCGATGGTTACAATAATTTTCCCTTTTTCATTGTGTAGATGATATTCGCAAAAATCACTTTTTTTTAATTGTTCAATTAATTTTTCCGTGTGTTCTGGTAATGTTTGAACTAAAATACTCGATAGTGTCATTTTTTATCAATTTAATTTCCAAATTTTAAGATATTTATTAGAAGCAGAAGTAAGTACGGTATTTTCATCAATAAAAAATATTTTACCCGTATTTTCATTGGTTTCTATGAGCGTATGAATTATTTCTTTGGTGTTGATATTGAATATATTAACATCTCCATTTTCATTTGCAACATAAGCACCTGTTTGAGCCGAAGGGCTAAGTGCTACGCTGGTAACAAAAAAGTCGCTTTTCATACTATAAGGCTCTCTGTTGTCTAGAAAATAAACAGCCACTTGCCTGTCTTTCCCGCCGGCTAGAAATGTTAAATTTTTGTA
>CAYQXT010000129.1:0-9328 GCA_964421365.1 uncultured Bacteroidaceae bacterium | reverse complement strand
GGTATCGCTACAATTTTTTGCGTATCGAATTCTAAGCAAGGGTTTAGCTTCTATCAAAAATCTTGCTATGTACTAAAGTCATAGTATTTCCTTATACTGGACTTATGAAAGTATTGGAGAAAATATTTATTGGCTAAAGATTATCAATGAATTTGCTTGTTCAAATTCTAATACCATAATCATGACTGTATCAGAACTTAATCATATAAACTCCAATGATTTTTCAAATTAATATTTTTCCTATTTCTTTTAATGATGAATTGCATGGTATTCCTGAAATTGGAATTTATTTTCTTACTATAAAAAAATAAATTAAAGAATTTAGATAAGACTTTTAAAATCATTAAGTAGAATACTAATTTGGTATAATTGATACAAATTTATGCACACTGGCTTATTTATTAAATTTTGGATAAAATTCTCTGGTTAATTTTTTAAATGCTTTGCTGTATTTATTTTTGTGGTTGTAAATATATGAATTTTCTATCATCGGGCTTCTGAAATCAAAAGAAAAAGCCAGTACGGTTCTGAATATTGCTTTATCAGGCTTTGGACTAATTCTCAGGAAATAAAAAGGAGCTAATTGTTGCGCCATAAAAGCGGCTATCACTTTAGTTTCCTGTTCATAAGGAATAATTATCCATGTTTCTGATTTTGAATGCATTAATATAGCAGAATGTGAAGCTAATTGTTGGTATGATAAGGATATGCCCTGTCGGGCAATTTGTCTTTCTATACTGGCAGATAGGGTTTTCTGCTCAAAATAGGGTGGATTAGAAATAATCAGGTCAAAAGACTCGGTGTTTTTAGCATAGATTTTTATATCTGCATATATTGCCTTTAAACGTTTCGACCATTGCGAACGCTCAAAATTTTGGCCACTTTGAACAAAGGCTTTTTTGTCTATTTCTACGGCATATATCTTTGCGTTAGAGAATTTTTGCGCCATCATCAAGCTTAGAATTCCTGTGCCGCTACCAATATCCAAAACTCTTCGGGGCAAAATATTCCGAACGGCAGCACCCAGAATGATACTATCGGTATTAACACGCATGGCCACTTGGTCCTGATAGATGCGAAATTCCTTAAAATCAAAATAATTATTTGACATGCTACTTTATTTATTAAATCCTGATTATCTTTGTAATTTTAGTTTTTAAACGGATAATATAAATTAATTTTGTTATTTTAAAAATACCAGTATGAAATTTATCAAAATAAGTATTTTATCTTTTCTTTTATTTAGTGTGCAGCTATTATTCGCTCAGGATTTTGTTCAACAATGGAAAAATCATGTAAATAAAGGCAAAACACTGTATATGAGAGAACACTATATGTCGGCACAAGAAGAGTTTAAAAAGGCTACGCAATATTTACCCACCGATACGCTGGCTTATGTAATGATTATTAATTGTTCGCAATTTACAAAACAAGCTGAGGAAGCCTATCAGGCTATGAATAATTTGAGCAAGCTAAGGTTTAATTCTCCGCTGTCTTTTGAGAACGGTCTGCCCATTTTAATCGAAAATCAATTTTCGCCCGAAAAGGTTTTCCCTCTGCTAAGTGATGCACTCAAACTTTTTCCCAACAATCGGCATATTCGGTTTCTGAAAGCGAAAGCCTATCTGCAATATGCACAGTTTAATAGTTTTCGACAAAGTATTAACAATTATATTGCCGAATATCCTAGTTACAATGCTTTTTTTTATAAAGCCAGTGCCCTGTTAAACTCGTTACAAGACACCAGTACTGCCCTCCAATGTCTTAAAACAGCAGAACAACTATTCCCAGATAGTCTGGCCTTATTCAAATTAGAATATACTATATATCTGAAAAAAAATGATTTGCAAAAAGCTCAGTATTTAATTGAATCCTTACTAAAGACTCATACCGAAGACCCTGAGCTGTATTATAATTTGGCTTTATTATATTTTCAGAAAGAGGATTACGAGCAATCGGCTGAAATCTGCAAAAAGGCCATCGCTCTGGATCCTAATTATGTTGATGCCATTTATAATGTGGGTACTTTTTACTATTATCAAGGATTACAATATAATTCGGCACTTAGTGACATGACGGTAGCGCAGTATAAATCCCAAGGAAAAGAGTTTGAAGAGCATGCATTAGCTTATTTTAAGCAAGCTGAGCCTTACTTGAAAAAAGCTGTATTGCTAAATCCTACCGATTTGGATGCTTATGAAAATCTGAATACGGTTACCAGCCTGATTAAGAATATAGAATCCAATACCGCTAAAAATTATGACTGGGCATCGGAATTTGAAACTAATTTTGCTATTCAAATAACAAATTTACAAATAGATTATCCTGATAGTTCAAAACAGATTAGCAATGGTGAAAAGGCTAAACTTAGCTTTTTACTTAGCAACAAGGCTCTGCATCCTCTAAAAAATATTGTTATTAATTTTAATCAACCGATTATTACTCCGGGATTAAATTTTCCGAAGAGTATATATATTGATAGTTTGGCGGTACACGACACCATTCCGATCCTGGTTGACTTAAGCTATAACTTTAAAGCCGGTGATGTGGTGGGTATAGAAAATGCCGAAGGAGCAAAAGATAAACTTCGGTTATATGCTCGTGGCGAGAACAATATACGCTCCGATTTGAAGGAAATAAACCTCCAGGTTAAACGTATTAGTCAGGAAATTGCCGAAGAAGTGCCAGTGAACCCAATAGATACCACAAGTATGGTGGCGAGCGAAGTCTCGCAGGATATAGACTTTAATACGGCCGCAATTTCTAATAATTTTTTAATTGTTATAGGAATAGATAATTATCAGTACTGGCCACCGCTTCATAATGCGGTACACGATGCCAGTGGCTTTGAACACGAGCTTATCAACGAATATGGTTTTAATCCTGATTTTACCTATGAGCTGTTTGACAGGGATGCCACTCATGCCGGTTTACGTAATGCTTTGATAAAAGTGAAGCATAATATTACAGAAAACGATAATCTAATAATTTACTATGCCGGGCACGGTTACTACGACAAAGAATTTGACGATGGATCATGGATTCCGGCGAATGCTCACCTTGGCAATGAATTGGAATATATTCCCAGCAGTTTACTCATAAAGTATTTGTCGGGAATAAGTGCCAAACATATTGTTATTATTGCCGATGCCTGTTTTTCGGGTTCCTTATTCATTCAGGATAAAAGTTATAAATTCGATGCTGGAAATGATGCTTTAGCTTCGCGTTGGGGATTCAGCTCGGGTAATTTGGAATATGTAGCTGATGGTTCTGCTGGTACAGGTAGCCCATTTGCTAATTATTTAATTAATTATTTAAAACAATCAAAAGAAAAAAAACTCCCTATCTCTGAGCTTATTAAATATGTGAGTGCCAAAGTACATGTACAAACCGGACAAAACCCCATTGGTAGGCCACTGGCCATTCCGGGCAATCAGGGGGGAGAATTTATTTTCACAAAACAACTTATTCAATAAGGAACTAAACTCAATCTATTTGCGTTCAGAATACAGATAAAAAAACAAAGTCATGATAAAAAAAATATTCACCATTTTATTCTTTTTTGTCTACCTGTATTGTCAGGCACAGGAAATTGACAATTTAAAGGACTATTTGGGAAACGACCGCTTCACAATTATCGGAAATGAATTGAGCATAAAAGTAAATGCCCAAAAATATCCTTTAAACAATGCGCAGTATTTTATTTTCGCTTACGATTATAAAACGATTAGTGCGGCCAAAAAAGTTGGCTTCGAAGCCCATACTATTCGTATAAAAAAGAGGGAACTTGAAGCGTATAAAGGTCAGCATATCCCTATTGACTCTGTTGATTACATCAAAATTTATTATCAAAACGGACATAAAGCCGAATATCAGACTCGCATTAAACTGAATTTTGTGGAGAAAGAAAAGCTATCGGATGATTTTGCTTTGATAAATCTTATTTACACCAATAATAATGAAAGTAAAGAGGAAAAAGCCAAAGCGATGAGAGAATATTTTGCGGATATGTATGGCAGAACCGAAAGGGATGCTTTAGATAGTTTGATAAAGACTATTGTGCAATAGGCAAAAACCTTTTGTGCGATATTCTGTAGCCAGAAAAAAGCGTTTGAGTTCAATGCTCTGTTCATCTAATGGCTTTAATATAATTAGTCTCATGAGTCTTTTATGGTGGTAGAAGCCTATCAGTTCGTCTGGATTGTAGTATCTTCCCAATCAATTGATTCCCATGGCAGAACGATTGAACACGTTGTTGTACTTTAGCAGCCATTGTCGGTATTCATTGAGCATTTCGTTGGCTATAAAAAGGTTGTTGGTGTTTTTAATTGGGTGTAGCATTTTGCTTCTTTTTTGGGGGCTAGTGTTTTATTTTTTTTAGCTCCGGAATACCGGTTAAGCTGAATGCAAAGTTATGTAAAATAAATATATATAGAAATAGCGGAATTCCGTAATTACGGATTTTTAATAAAAAAAGCAAGGGCTTCGCTTTATGCGAAACCCTTGCTAAATAGCCGATAAACACAGACACCCATGGGCTTTATCCGTTATTTTTATAGACCGGAATGATTTTTATATTCTGGCGGCTAAAGTCTTTGCTGAGTTCTTTCCAATGCTGAGTAAAGCCCAAAATAAATCCGCCACCACCCGAACCGCATAACTTGAAAGTGAAATTTCTCTTGTCCAAACCCTCTTTCCATAGCGAATGAATGGCCTGAGGTATCATAGGTTTAAAATATTCTATCTGGTACTCAGAAAGCTCATGCAGATTGGTGAAAAATGTTTGGCTATCGCCTTTTATAACTGAATTTATGCATAGATTATTTAGGGGTATATATTCGTTCATGATGACATTTTTGAATTTTGCATTTTCGCAATTGTGCATAAAAGCATTTACCAGTGGTTCTGTTTTTCCCGGTTTCCCTGAATTAATGAGAAAAGTGGCCTCATTGTCGTTAAATTTACGACGGGGAATTTCTACGGGTTTAATGTCTTTCGTAGTGTTAATTAAAAGCGGTTGCTTCAAATAGGAATTTAGGGGGTCTAAACCGGAGCTCGTACCATGAAAATAGCTTTCTAACACCGACAAGTGTTTTTTCGTTTCGACAATTTGTTCGGCTTCCATTAAACTACGTTTGAAATGTTGTACAGGAACATAATTCTTATAGATAGAAGCTACTAAGGCACCACTACTTCCAACTCCATAGCCTTGTGGAATGGAAGATTCAAAGTACATTCCTTTGTACAGGTCTTTTTCAAAGGCTTTTATATTGAAATCAAAATCGAGTTTATCGTCTAAAATAAGTGTCTTTAAATGCTTGGCAAAATTTTGCAGGTGCAGGTTGGATTCTTTAGCAAAATCAAGATCGGTATATTTTATATTACTCAGAAAACTGAGTTCGCCCTGAAAGTGTGTGTAAGGAATAGTTAGGGCTTTTGAACCGCAAATAACGCTATATTCGCCGAAAAGTAGAATTTTGGAATAAAAAACTTCTTGTTTGCTTCTCATATTTTTCTATATTAATCGTATAGGTGCATTACCTGTTTTATCATGAATAATTTTTTTCTCGGCTGCAAATATAAGTAAATCTTTATTAATAAATTCAAGCACCTTATTTTTTACTCTTTGGGGATAAAGAATGTGTACATTGGGACCAGCATCGAGGGTAAAACATACGGGTATTTTTGTGCTGATACGAAATTCTCTGATACGATTGATGATTTCCAAAGTTCCTGCCTTCAGAAGGCTGTACCAAGGGCTTGAACTCATCATCAGGGCATGCAGACTAAGCGCTTCGTTCTCGCTGATTTCAATAAAACTTTCCCAATCTCCTTTTTCTAAGGCTGATAGTAGTTTTTGTATGTTTCCATTGGCTTGTTGCAGACGTGCAGCTTTATAAGGATGATTATTCATCAAAGCGTGTCCGGCTCGACTGGAAACTTGCTTTTTTTTGGCATCTACAATTATAATGCTGTCTTGCAGGCTTTTAAATTCTGAATGAATACGATTTCCCAGTCCGAGGGCATATTCTTGTGCTGATTCTTGAATTAATTCTGTTTTTCCCCAAAGAGCGGCATAGGGGAATAGAGAACGGGATGCACTACCGGAACCTAGGCGGGCATAGTGAGAGGCTTTTGTCCAGAACTTTTGTTCATTGTGTTCATTGTTATCTAACTGTTGCGATAAGGACATCAAACATAAGGCTAATGCAGACATAGATGAGGCTGAAGAAGCTATTCCTGCTGAATGTGGAAAGGTATTTTTACTATGAATAATTAATTTATAGTGTAACAGAAAAGGAAAGTCGTTGCTTAATGAATGAAGATATTTGGCCACTTTAGCCTCGAATTGTGAGCTTCTTTGATACTCAAAATAGTATTCGATATTTATTTGTTTGGATTCTGAATGAGGTAGATATTCTATCTCTGTTTGGGTGTGTGCCTTGGATAAGGTAAAACTTATCGATGGATTTAAGGGGAATTGCAGGCCGTATTTCCCCCAGTATTTGACAATGGCAATATTTGACGGGCTTTGCCATGCTACTTTTCCTGTATTTTTATTTGATGTCTCCAACTCGCTTTATCCCTTTATGAATGATGTCGTTGTATTTTAATATGGTCTCAAAACCTTTTTCTTTGAAATAGTAATTTACGGATTGTTCGTGCATATCTGTTGCAGCGAGAATAAAATCTCCTCCCCAGGCTCCGAGTGATTTTATTTCGCCTTTAAAATCGGAGAAATGTAGTTCTTTTGCAGGCCGCAACCTAAGACTTTGGGCAATGATATTTTCGTGTTCGCTAATCAGATTTAAAAATATTGTAAAATCCTTGCAGTCGATAATTTCCTCGGTAATCTCTGTTATTCTGTGAATACTCTTTGGGCTTGGTTTTTCTTTGGCATTAAACTGGTTTACACTTTTTTCTGAGCTTTGTTTTTTCCCGAGGTAAACAAAATAGAGTTTATCATGAAAAACAGGGTTGAAATTAGCTTCTTTAAATTTTGGTAAACCATTGTCTAAGTGGTAACATACCGGTTCTTCGGATAATGCAGCAGCAATATCATAGCCGGAACCGTTAGAAATCGCGAAATGCAGGTCAAATGGATTAATATCAGCCCAATGAGCCATATTGTTGATGATGGTAGAACTGCTTCCCAGCCCCCAGTTTCGATTAAAATCGAGATGATTAATGATGCGATTAACTCGGGTATAATCCATTTGGGCTTGAAGGGCTTTGATTACTTTTAATAGTTTTTGAACAAAAAGTGCCACCCTTTGGTCTGTAGTTTCACGTATCGCTAATGTTTGGCTGTCGAATCTGGCCGAAAACCATTGTTCTGTCTGCTGGAGAGAGAACCATGAAAAGCTTTTATTCGTGCCGGAATAATAAATTTCACTTGTCTGGCCGAAACGTAGGGGTATAGTTAGTCCTTTAGCGCCATGAAGGATAAGGTATTCTCCGCTGATTAGAAATTTGCCGTGCGAATAGTATTGTTTAATGGTCAATTTAGATAGACTTAATGGAATTAATACTCTTTGGGAATACGTTTGTTGCGGATATAGGCCAAAAAGTCTTCGACCGCCGAAAAACTCACTTTATTCTCCTTAAAAAACTGTATGGCTTTTTCTTTTTCGGGCTTTGTGGCTCCAAAATGGTTTAGGATATTAAGCAAGTGCATTTTCATGTGCCCTATTTGTATTCCCTTTGTAACCAGAGATTTTATTGCTGAAAAGTTATTTGCTAATCCGGTAGTGGCCGTAATCATCATAAGTTGTGTCGCGTTTGGATTTCCCAGTATTTCGAGCGAGCGTTTGGCCAATGGATGCAGATGAGTCAGACCGCCGACTGTCCCCATTGCCAGTGGCACTTCTAAGGTATATTTGAACTTCCCGTTTGAGATGTCTATATCGGTAAGGCTTGAATAGTGGCCGCTACGGGCGGCATAAGTATGTCCACAGGCTTCTATGGCTCTGAAATCATTGCCGGTAGCAAGGGCTACAGAATCTATTCCATTAAAAATGCCTTTATTATGTGTTGTTGCTCGGTGTACATCAATTTGAGCAATTCGTACGGCTTGTTGAAATCTTGAAGCAAATTGTTCGGCTGTTAGCTCATCGTCAGCATCTTTTAAATCTTTGATGTCGCATTCTACCCATGCCCTAACCAGACATTCGGGGGTGTAATTAGATAAAATGGACATAATTATTGTAATGTCTTTTTCTGCAAATGCACGTGATTGGGTGATAAATTCGCGTAATTCGAGAGCAAATTCTTCGAGGCAGGAATTGATGAAATTAGCACCCATGCTGTCGCGAGTGTCGAAGGTGATTTTTAGCTGATAGTAGTTGTCCATATATTGGCGCATATCAACTAATTCTATATCTAAAATCCCGCCACCACGTTGGCGCATATTTTTTGTGATTTGTGCTGTTCTTGATAGTAAACGTTCTTTAAGTTCGGGCATTAGAAATAAAAGTTTGTCATATTCTCCCGACCAGCTAAAATGTACCTGACCTATTTTTTTTACAGAAATAATCTCCGCTTTAAAGCCGCCTTTTTCAATCCAAAACTTGGCTGCTTTGGAAGCTGCTGCTATTACAGAACTTTCTTCTATTACCATTGGAATGTGATAGATAGCACCGTTTATTATAATATTAGGTGCTATACCATAAGGCATCGGGTAGTTAGTTAATGTGTTTTCACTAAACTCATTCAGACGCTTTTGTACTTCCTTTTGGGGATGCCAAAAACTGGCAAATTCTGCTTTCAGATCTTGTGAATTGTTAACTAACTGACTAACAAATTCTAATTTTTGCTTTTTAGGTAATTTAGAAAAGCCTTCTATTAATTCTCTTTTGGTCATTGTAAAGAAATTTGATGCAAATTTAAAAAATATATTTAAACATTTGCTTTTGTTTAATCGGAAAGTGTTAAGTAATTGTGAATGTTTGTAGTGCAATTAAAGCTGCGAACAAAAATTAGAATGCAGATTTTTTATGATTATGTATGTTTTGGATTGGTAGAGTTTTTTTGGAGGGTAGCGGAAAGCCCGCTCGACCCTCCTAATAATATAAGCTAATGCATGAGATTGTATCGAACTTTATTTTATCATAATTTGTGGTGATATAATAGTTATATGGTTAATATATAGTAGCTATAAAGTATTTTAATGGTGATAAAAAAATGAATTATCACGGTAAATATAATAATAATCTTTACTGATTAGCTTATAAGTCGTCCTACGGACTTGCGAAAAACATCAAAAAATGTGTTTTTTTTTAAGCCCGACAGGGCGACCTCTTGTTAAACCATAGCGGAAGCTATGGTA
>CAYQXT010000128.1:2516-9401 GCA_964421365.1 uncultured Bacteroidaceae bacterium | reverse complement strand
GGAGCTCAAATGGTAAAAGAGGTTGCTTCTAAAACCGCCGATGACGCAGGAGACGGAACAACAACTGCAACAGTTTTAGCTCAGTCTATCGTAAATGTAGGCTTAAAAAATGTTACAGCCGGAGCTAATCCTATGGATTTGAAACGGGGTATAGATAAAGCGGTTATCAAAATTGTAGCAGAATTAAAAAACATGTCTCGCGAAGTAGGCGATGACAATAGCAAAATTGAAGCCGTAGCCCGTATTTCTGCCAATAATGATGCTGAAATAGGCAAATTAATAGCCGAAGCAATGGACAGAGTAAAAAAAGACGGTGTAATAACTGTTGAAGAAGCAAAGGGAATGGACACTACCGTAGAAGTAGTCGAAGGCATGCAATTCGACCGCGGTTATTTGTCACCTTACTTTGTTACAGATACCGAAAAGATGCAAACCGTACTGGAAAATCCATATATACTTTTGCATGACAAAAAAATAAGCACGATGAAAGACCTTATGCCTGTTCTTGAGCCGGCAGTACAATCAGGTCGTCCATTATTAATCATAGCCGAAGATATTGATGGCGAAGCGTTAGCTACTTTGGTTGTCAATAAATTACGTGGTTCTTTACGCATAGCAGCAGTTAAAGCTCCCGGATTTGGTGATCGCCGTAAAGAAATGTTAGAAGATATTGCTATACTCACAGCCGGTACAGTTATTACAGACGAAAAAGGATTGAAGCTAGAAAGCACTACTTTAGAGATGCTCGGTTCTTGTGAAAAAGTAGTTATCGATAAAGAAAATACTACAATAGTTAAAGGTATTGGCGAAACAAAAGCTATTCAGACTCGAGTTAAAGAAATTCGTACACATATTGAGAATACAACCAGCGATTACGATAAGGAGAAACTTCAGGAACGTTTGGCTAAATTAGCCGGCGGTGTTGCCGTATTGTATGTTGGTGCTGCTTCTGAAGTAGAAATGAAAGAGAAGAAAGACCGCGTGGATGATGCGTTAAGTGCTACCCGTGCAGCAGTGGAAGAAGGAATTGTTCCCGGTGGAGGTGTGGCTTATTTGCGTGCCTTGGAAGCTCTTGATGGTATGGAAGGGGAAAACGAAGACGAAACAACAGGTATCGAAATTGTTCGTCGGGCACTAGAAGCTCCTATGCGTCAGATTGTTATTAATGCAGGATTGGAAGGTTCTGTAATTGTACATAAAGTAAAAGAAGGTAAAGGCGATTATGGATATAATGCTCGTACAGATAAATATGAGAATTTATACGAAGCCGGAGTAATTGATCCCACAAAAGTTACTCGTATCGCATTAGAAAATGCAGCCTCTATTGGCGGAATGTATTTAACCACCGAATGTGTTTTAGCTGAAGAGCCAGAGAAAGAAGGCGCAGCTGTGCCTGCAGCTCCCGGAATGGGAGGCATGGGAGGTATGGGCGGAATGATGTAATTCTTGCTCCACACGATATAAAAAAAGCCTCAAATTTATTAATTTGAGGCTTTTTTTCTTTATTACACAAAAAATTGTTTTATTTTTCGGAGAGGTTTTATAAAGGGCAGATAAAATGGCATCGACAAACCATTCACTTGCCATGCCTTTCTGTCCTCACGGTTAGCTCTTAATCGGTTTGACAAATTATGGTTGCTTATGCCACCCTCTCGCATTTTCACCAGAACTTTAGGTAGATAAGCCAAACGAATGTTATGCTTATGAATAAATCGCAACATTAGTTCATAGTCAGCAGCGGATACAAAATTGGTATTATAATAGCCTAATTTATCATAAATATCTTTGCGAATGAATAAAGTTGGGTGGGGAGGCATCCAACCCTGCCGAAAAGTGTCCTTTTTATACTCCCCTGCTTTCCAGTTCCTGAGAATTCTATTTGTGTTTTTATTATCAACATATTGCAAATCTCCATAAACGGCATCTATGCTTTGGTCTTTAAATAAATTGGCTACATCTCTTAAAACACAGTCATAGGCATAAATATCATCTGAATTTAGAAAGCCGATAATATCACCACAAGCCATAGAAAGCCCTTTGTTAAAGGCATGGTAAATTCCTTTATCTTTCTCTGAAACAAATATTGAAATCATTTTTTCGTATTGTCCCACTAAAAAGGCAGTTTTATCTGTTGATTTTCCGTCTATTACCAGATACTCTAAATTCATGTATCGCTGTCGGTTAATACTTTCAAAAGTATCTTTTAGAGTGTTTGCACTATTAAATGTGGCAGTAATTAAACTAATTCTTAAACTCATGCTTTCGGTTTTTTAATCAAAAAAAGTATCTTTGTTGAAGTAAATTTATTTGATGAAACAGGCCAAGCCAAAATATTAATTAAGGCATTCACGTAAATGCTTAAAATATATAACAAATATTCAACAAATTATGTAATTTTAAACAGATGAAAAAGGTTTTAATTTTCATAGATTGGTTTTTACCCGGGTATAAAGCCGGAGGGCCTATTCAATCCGTAGCTAATTTAGTAAATTTTTTGGAGAATAAATTTTCTTTTGATATTATCACGCGGAATACAGATTATATGGACAATACACCCTATTATAACATTAAAAGTAATGCATGGAATATAGTAAGTCCTACTCTGCGTGTATTTTATATCTCTGAAAATAAGCTTACTAGGAATAACATCACACATTTCATACAAACGGGTGATTATCAGGTTGTTTATATTACAGGGATTTATTCTTTGTATTTTTCAATTTTCCCCTTATATGCAGCACAAAAAAAGAAAATAGCTCGTATTGTGATAGCACCCCGTGGGATGCTATCTTCTCAGGCCACAGAAATAAAAAGTTTCAAGAAGTCTGCATATTTAAAAGTCTCTTTATTTACTAAATCATTCAAAAAGGTTGTTTTTCATGCTACGAATAAAGATGAGTTAGAGGATATTAAAAAACGATTTCCTGCCAATAGCTTTATTCTCTCGCCTAATATTCCACGGCTAAATACAAAAGGATTTAACCCCTTAGTAAAAAACACATTAAGGTTGATTTATTTAGGTAGAGTCTCCCCCGAAAAGAATTTGCTTTATGCCATAGAAGTATTACAGGCTATTACAACCGGAGAAATTGAATTTTCTGTTTATGGCACTGTCTATGATAAAAAATACTGGAAAAAATGTAAGGAAGCCAGCCGCAGCTTACCAAAAAATATCAATTTTAATTACAAAGGAAGTCTTATTCCGGCAAAAGTATTCGATAAATTAAGCGAATATCATGCGCTATTTTTACCCTCTACGGGCGAAAATTTTGGACATAGCATATACGAAACCTTTTCTGTTGGTAGGCTGGTACTAATTTCAGACAATACTCCATGGAAAAATATTTTGCTAAAAAAAATAGGCTGGGATTTTTCTCTGATGCAGAAAGAGCAATTTACGGGTGCTATCCAAAAGCTACAACAAATGTCGCAAGAGGAGTACAACCTTTATTGTGAAAATGCGTATAATTATGCTCAGAATTATCTGAAAGAGCAGGCTCTATACGAAAAAGCGATTAATATTTTTGAAGATGAATAAAAGTGTAAATTTATCTGGTTACAAACAGACTTTAGATATAAGTGCCGGAAAGCTAAAACAGATACTTTGGTATTATACAAATCTCTTTTTTTTTCTTAGTCGGATTTTTCCTTTTTCAGGCCTCAAAGTAACATTATTGCGTATTTTTGGGGCAAAAGTGGGTAAAGAAGTAGTTTTGAAACCAGCTATAAACATAAAATATCCTTGGAAACTAATAATTGGTGATAATGTATGGATAGGCGAAAATGTTTGGTTAGATAATTTAGACAATTTGATAATCGGAAATAATGTTGTAATTTCGCAAGGAGTACTTATTTTAAGTGGAAATCATAACTATAAAAGTACAGCTTTTGATTTAATCACAGAAAAGATAGAATTGAAAAATGGCGTTTGGATAGGTGCAAAAGCAATGGTTACTGCAGGAGTTGTTTGTGAAACACATTCTGTTTTAAGTGTAAAATCGGTGGCAAATAAGGACTTAAAGGCCTATGGTATTTACAGTGGAAATCCAGCGAAATGGATTCGACAAAGAGTTATTCAGTAATAAAAATATATGTATAAAATTAATTTTCCTGTACCAGATGATATTGCACAAAGAGCTTTAGAAATATCCGAGAAAATAAAATCCTGTGAGAAGAAAAAAGCTTGTGCAAAAGATTTGATTCAGATTATTTATGAGCTTACCGAGCATGGACTGGAAATATTTTTTATTCGTCCGGTAAAAGAGGGAAAATTTAATATTTTGCTACGCAATATGATTTTCCTGTCTATCAAAACGACTTTAAAAACCATGAAACCGGTAATTTCTCAGGTTGTGAAGAAATTGCCAGAGGCACAAATAGAATATTTGGCCAATTTTATAGAAGAAATTATAAGGATTGAAAAGTGAATAGTTAAAAAGAAATAAAATAGAAAATTATGAATACAAATCAAAATATACTTTGGATAGATGATGAAATAGAGTATTTGAAAATACAAATACTCATGCTCGAAGAAAAAGGCTATCAGGTAAACTCTATAAATAATGGCTATGATGCCCTTGAAATGTTGAGAGACAATGAATTTGATATTATATTTTTAGATGAGAATATGCCCGGGCTTTCGGGTTTAGATACCCTTGCTGAAATTAGAAAAATAAATCCGACGATTCCTGTAGTGATGATAACCAAAAATGAGGAAGAAAATCTCATGGATGAAGCTATTGGACAACAAATTAGTGATTATCTTATCAAACCAGTTAAAACTCAGCAAATTATTTTAACTTTAAAAAAACATTTTCAGCAGAAAGAATTGGTAACTCAGGCAACAACGGCAGAATATCAGCGCAATTTTACATCCATTAGCATGGAGATAAATCAGGCACAAAATTGGAACGACTGGACAAAAATATATCATTCTCTAGTAAAATGGGAATTGGAGCTACAAAAAGCGCAGGATAATACAATGGATGAGGTTTTACAGATGCAAAAAGCCGAAGCGAATATAGAATTTGGAAAATTCATTAAAAAAAATTACATTGCTTGGTTTCACGATAGTGCAGACGAACGCCCCTTAACCTCTCAGAGTATTTTCAAAAAGCGGGTTATGCCCTATTTGCAAGCCGGCGAAAAGGTAGTATTTATTTTAATTGACAATCTCAGGTTCGACCAGTGGAAAGTCCTTGAACCCATTCTTACCGAGCATTACAAAGTAGTTAAAGAGGAAATTTATTGCACCATACTACCCACAGCCACACAATATGCCCGTAATTCTATATTTTCGGGTTTAATGCCCTCCGAAATTGATAAACTTTTTCCAGAATTATGGCTAAATGATGACGAGGAAGGCGGTAAAAATATGAATGAAACAGAGCTTCTGAAGAAATTTCTTAAGCGGCAGGGATTTTCCAATAAGTTTTTTTATGCCAAGGTGCTTAATCACCAACACGGACAAAAAGTGTTGGAATGCAAAAATCAGTTTATCAATCAGCAGTTAACCATTCTAGTTCATAATTTTATCGACATTCTTTCGCATGCTCGCACCGATTTAAAAATGATTAAAGAATTGGCTAAAGATGAAGCATCGTACCGCGAGTTAACCATTGCCTGGTTTAAACACTCTCCTTTGTTCGAATTATTTAGAGAACTTTCTACTCAGAAGCTGAAAATAATTATCACTACCGACCACGGAACGGTGCGGGTTCAAAATCCGGTAAAAGTAATTGGCGACCGGCAGACATCTACCAATTTACGCTATAAATTAGGCCGGAATTTAAATTATAATCCCAAAGAAGTTTTTGAAGTTCGACATCCTCAGGATGCTTATTTGCCAGCATCGAATGTTACTTCTAGTTATATTTTTGCTTATGCAAATGATTATTTTGTTTATCCGAACAACTACAATAAATTTATGAATTATTATAAAAACACTTTTCAGCATGGTGGTATTTCTATGGAAGAAATGATGGTGCCTTTTATTGTTCTGGAGCCAAAAGAATAAATGAAGTCAAAAAGTCTGAATATCAAAAATGATAGTATATTAAAATACGGTAAGTAAATATTTTGTAAAGGTTTGTTTTTGATAAATAATTTCTAATTCATAATTATTTTGCATAAAGTAGCAATAAAATGAGCATGAATATCATAGAAAAATATAGTACACCATTCACCAATTTTGGATTTAAGAAGATATTTGGTGAAGAAGCTAATAAGTATTTACTTATCTGTTTTTGAACTAGTTTTTACGTTTTGAGGTTAACAAATCGTCTGTTATATTTTCATTTTCATTTAAACTGATAAAAATCACAATCTGGATGTATTGAATTGGAATATAATTGTTTATGATTGATGCTTGCTTGAAAATTAAGTTCAAAAGGTATTTCGAAATAATATTTTCCAGAACTTTTCTATAAAAAATGTAAATTCGCAGCCTTAGATTTTTAGCTATGGAAAAAAGAAATTTATTTTTATTGTTTGCCTTAATTCTTGGTATTTCTGTTCCGATTTTTGCGCAAAAAGATACAATTTTACTGAACACGGTAGAGATTTCAACTCAAAGAACTCCGGCGGTTTATTCCGAAAGTGCACGAGTGCTTACTATCATTACTCAAAAAGAAATTGAAAAGAGTCCTGCACAAAGCCTAAATCAGCTTTTGGAAACGGCGCTTAATCTTGATATCCGCCAAAGGGGAGCCGATGAAGTACAAGCTGATGTGAACACCCGCGCTGGCTCTTTTGAACAGACGCTGATTATGCTCAATGGAATAAAAATTAATGACCCACAAACTGGACATCATAATCTGAATATTCCTATTTCGCTGGAAGATATTGAGCGAATTATCGACCGAATGAAAGCGGGAGAAACTCTTC
>CAYQXT010000128.1:0-2506 GCA_964421365.1 uncultured Bacteroidaceae bacterium | reverse complement strand
GCGAATAGAGATTCTGGATGGCCCCGGCTCGCGGGTTTATGGAGCGAATGCTTTTTGTGGAGCTATTAATATCATCACCAAACAGGATAAAAAGAATTTCTTTAAAGCTCGCGTGAGCGCAGGGCAGAATGGCTATCTGAATGGGGGCTTTTCGGCAGCTTATGATTTGAAGAAGAATCGTTCTTTTCTCTCTCTTTCGCGCAAATTATCTTCCGGTTATACCGATAACACGGATTTTATTGTAGGAAATCTTTTTTATCAGCTGCAAAATGTGCAGGATTTTGGTACTTTTAATCTGCAAGTAGGCTATAAGGATAAAAGTTTTGGCGCACAGAGCTTTTATACGCCTAAATTCCCCAATCAGTTTGAGCAAACCAAAACTTCTTTCGGAAGTTTAAGCTTTAAGCACAAAGGAAAATTTACTATCCGACAGAATATTTACTGGCGAAGAAATCAAGACCGTTTTGAACTTTTCCGTTCCAATCCGCCTGCTTGGTATAAAGGTCATAATTACCACCTTACAGACACATATGGCGCTGAGTTTAATGGTAGCTATACTTGGAATGTGTTTCGCTCTGCTGTCGGTGCCGAATTTCGCAGCGAAAATATTCTGAGCAATGTTTTAGGGGATAAAATGGATAATACTTTGCCTGTGCCTGGAGAACCGGCCGGAAAATTTACCCGCAAGGCGCAGCGAAATTCCATTAGTTTGTTTGCCGAACAGGGAATTTATACCAATAAATTTTCGTTTTCTGCCGGTGCTATGAGTATTTATTATTCGGATTTCAAATGGCATTTTTACAGCGGAGTAGATGCAGCTTATCATTTGACCGAAAATTTTAAACTCTACGGCTCTGTTAACCAATCATTGCGTTTGCCTACTTTTACCGATTTATATTATCAGGGGCCTACAAATCTCGGTAATCCTGATTTGAAACCTGAAGAAGCCCTTACTTATGAAACTGGATTGAAATATTGGCATAAAGGAATTCAATTTAACATTGATATTTTTCGCCGACGGGGCAAGAATATTATTGACTGGGCTAAATTACCCAGCGATTCGCTCTGGAAAAGTATTAATTTAACTGAATTGACTACTACCGGTGTGGAAAGCAGCTTGCGTATCCGACCAAATGTGTTGTTGAATAGTGATTTTCCGATAGAATTACTTGAATTGAACTATTCTTATAATACTGCCGATAAATATAGCGGAAACTATCTTAGTAATTATGCTTTAGACTTTCTGAAAACAAAAATAAGCCTTAGTCTGACGCATAAAATATATTCCGGTCTGACGGCTACATGGCAGGTTCTATATCAGGATAGAAATGGAAGCTATACCTCTTTTGATTTTATTAAAAAGACTTATGGGGAGGAAATTGAATATCCGGCATTTACTTTATTTAACTTTAGCTTAAACTATAAGTATAAGGCTTTCTCGGCTTTTGTAAGTATGGATAATGCTTTGGATAAACAGTATTCTGATTTGGGAAATATTATTATGCCCGGACGCTGGACACGTGCCGGTATCAGTTATCGGCTGGATTTATAATTTTTTTCAGATAGAGCTAAGTGTGTTTATTGGTGCACATAGCCTGTTATACTCGTTGGGTCTTGCTATGCCTTCATCGGTTTATATAATTATCTTAGTGTGTGTTTATATTTATTTAGCCACTGATGTTTCATAAAGCTAAAGTTACAAAATATTTTTTATCATAGCCTAACTAATTTATAATTTTTAAGTGCTAGCAAAATAGTGGGGAATGATATTTTACTCATATTCTAATCATTGCGGTAGCTCGCGTAACTAACATAATCTCTGTTTGGTATTAGCTATAATAATGCTTGCAATTGTCGCTTTATTTATATAAATTCAGCCTTATCTAAAATTTATTTAATATTTAGCAAAATGAAAAATAGACTAAAACTTTTAGCATTTTTTTGGTTATCTTTATGACTAATGAAGGTTTTTCACAATCCTTCCAAAATTTAGCAAGCAGTACAAAATATGGGGATATAAAGTATAATGCTAAGAACACGACAGTTATTAATAGGGAGTTTGAAGAAGAAGGTTTTGAGAGGTATGAGCTTATCAAAACAAAAATTAATGTCTAAAAAAATGTTTTTTACAAAATATATTTCGATTATGGGCCAAGTGAAGATTCAAACTATACTATATATAAAATAAATTTTAATGGAACAGAAACCGAAATTGCAAATATTGGAAAGAATAATTTAATTATTCCGGGCAATGCTTATATTTATGCAAGTGGTTCTTCTAATGAATATTTTGATAGAAAACTAAAATATAAATTGGTTGGGGATAAGCTTGTTGAAGTAGCGCAAGGAGCTTATTATGTGGGGATGAAATCAAAAACAATAACGATGATAACACTTTATACAGACAAAAAAAATCAGCAGTACTTCCCTAAAATTACAATGTTTAAATTCTGCTGAATTCAAGCTGCAAATGCAACTTTATTAGTGTTAATTAATATTTCAAATT
>CAYQXT010000127.1:0-9415 GCA_964421365.1 uncultured Bacteroidaceae bacterium | reverse complement strand
AATTGATTAATGAAGCCGTCCGACCGATTTCGATGCAAATTCACCTTTTTATACCAGACTCATTTATAGGATCAAAAATTAAATATAGTCTCGCTGTGATTAAAACTAATTTACCATTTTTTTCTATATTTCTTTTTTAAAAAAATAAAATTTCGTATATTTAACTCAAAAATTATGGAAAAAGAAGCTATGACTTTTTCTAAAAGGACATTAAACAATATATTAATAGGAAACGATGAATCTATTTTATCGTATAAAGGACCTATTTTTAAAGAAATCATAGGTTTTATCGGGTCTTACATAAAGAATCAGACTGATTTATCCAAAGAGATGAAAAGAAAAGTTTATGCACTATTTATCGAACTTATTCAAAATGTAGCATTTTATAGTGAAGAAAAAATAGAAATCAAAAATTACAGTAAATGTGGGATTGGCACCCTATTTATTTGTAGAAATAAACAATTTGTAGAAATCTTAGTCGGTAATCAAATCCTCACCAAAGACGTACAAGCCCTAAAAAATAGAATAAATTTACTTAACTCTATGAGTAGAAAAGAATTACGACAATTTAGATTAAAAGAAATTAACCGGCCCTTTGGAATAAATGATGGGGCGCATATCGGTATGGTAAATATAATCCTTATTTCAGGCCGAAAAATTTATTTTGATATACAAAAAATAGATGAGAAAATTTCATTTATAAATTTTAAAATAACGATCAGTTCTTATTAAAAAAATTAGTTAATTTGCAATATTAAAGTAAGAATTATGCAAGACATTTATATAGAAGGTTCAAATGACGTATATTTTGTTCCTACTGTGAAATTCGATTCAAACACAGGCGAATGCCTACTGGAAGGAGAATCTTTTCTGGCAGAAACAGTTAAATTTTATTCTCCTCTTTTAAACTGGTTGGAAAGTTTCACTAATCAAGAAAAAAAACCAATAAATTTCACCTTTAAATTAAGCTATTTTAATACCAGTTCATCAAAATGTATTCTCGATATTCTGAAAATTTTAAAAAAATATGAAAATAGTGGTGGGAAAGTTTTAGTTAACTGGCATTACGATGAAGACGATAGCGATATGGAAGAAGCGCTAGAAGATTATATTATAGATACTGGGGTGAATATAAAATTAATCCCTCATTAAAATAAAATCACAAATTACAATACACCGTTAAATTTCACCGAAATTATCGTTCACAAAACTCTTATTACACTGATAATCAGAAAAATACTTCACAAGTATAAATTTTTATAAAATTATCATTTCTATGTACTTGCGAAAATTTAACGAACTATTAGAATTAGAGATACACTTACATATTATCGAAATTAGAGTAGAAAAAAATTCCATTTTTCACACTGAATTTATATTTAAACAAATAAGACGCTTTAAGGAACGAACTTTGATAGTATTCTACAAAGATTTCCTTAATTTTGTAAAAAAATAAACTGGCATCAAAAAATTATTTTTTAAATACCATTATAGTCTTTTATTATTCCCCCTTTTAAGCTGTCTATTGGGGAATAGTTCTCTTATTGCCCAAAACTACACCGATGAAAAAGCCCAACTTTTATACGAACTTCCTAAATATATGACATGGGAATGGGACGAACAAATCGCCACTCTATACATTGGTTCGATTGGAAATAATGAGGCGCTATTAGCTACTTTTGAAAAATACCGTCGAAGAGGATACCCAAACGGAACCTCCATTTCCATCAAAAAATTTAGCTCAATTAGTAAAATATCGCAAACACATATCCTATTAGTAGGTAAAGATATGAACCTGCATCTAAAGGAGATAAAAGAAGCAGCTGATATCTATAATACCTTGGTTATTACAGATAATGCTCCTTTCAAAAAATATTCGATGATAAATTTTACTTTAAACTCGCAGAAACAATTCTATTTTGAAATAAATACGGATAATATTGAAGATGCGAGCATTACCTTAACCGGAAAATTAGAAAATTTAGGAGGAATAGAAATAGATAAACGCGATTTAATTTCGGAAACAGAAAAAGAACTGAAAGGAAAAGAAAAAGAAATAAAAGAAAAAGATAGATTAGTAAAACTAAAAGAAAAAGAGCTAAAACGAAAGAATAATGAATTAGCTCAAAAAATGAATGAAATAGCTAAACAGAATAAAAAAATAGAAACCCAAGAAGCCTATCTGAGCAAACAAAAACAAATATTACAAGATTTACAAGACAAAGCACTTATTCAGCAGCAAGAATTGAACGAAAAAACACAAATTCTTGCTGAGCAATCGAAATCTATCGGAGAGCAAAAGAAAAATTTAACCAAACAAAAAATGGCCGTTCGAAAACAGAAACGTTTTTTAGAAAATCTAAATGCCGAAGTATCCAAGCAGCAACGAAAAATTAAAGTCTTTAAGTCGGATATGGCTCGGCAAAATTTAATTATTAATGCGCAAAAAAACCTACTTTACATATTTATCGGCTTTTTTATCATCGTACTATTCTTAATTCTGCTTATTTACAGAGCTTATCGAAAAATGAAGTTCATTAACAAAGAGCTAGAAATAAAAAATACAAAAATTAATGAACAAAAAGATGAGATTGAAAGACAGAATAAATATACAGAAACGATTAATAAGGAATTAGAAAAACTCTCTATTATTGCTCAGGAATCGCGAAATGCCATATCCATTTATGATACAAAAGGAAATATAGAATGGGTAAACATAGGTTTTACACGATTGTATGGATATACACTACAATTATGGATTCAACGTAAAAACAAAAATATTTTTTTAGCAGACACCAATAAAAGTATCAGACAAATTTTGAATAAATGTCTGACAACCAAAGAAGCCCAAATCTATGAGACCCTTATCACATCTCGATCTGGTGAAGAAATGTGGGTACAAAGAACCGTTACTCCTCTGCTTAATATTGAGCACGAAATAAACAAACTGGTTTTTGTGGATTCAGATATCACCGAAATTAAAAGAGCAGGACAAGAAATTCGTAAGCAGCATGAAAAAATCACCCTTCAGACACAAGAGTTAGTTCATACGAACAAAGAATTAGAAAAATTATCATTAGTAGCCAGTAAAACAGATAACTCTGTGGTAATATTTGATAAAAAAGGCAATATAGAATGGGCTAACGAAGGCTTTGAAAGAATGTTACAGATAAAATTAGAAGACTTTAAAAAAGAATATGGCAGTAACTTATATACTGCCAGTTTACATCCTGATATCAAAGGACGTGTTAACGAAGCAGTAAAAAGTAAAAAATCAATAAGCTACAATGGTTTAACTGTAACAAAAAAAGGTTCTCGAATATGGATACAGACTTTGTTAACCCCTATTTTTGATTCGGAGGGTAAATTAAGCAAAATTGTTACTATTGATTCAGATATTACTAAGATAAAAAAAGCAGAGGAGGAAATCACCCGGCAAAAACAAGCAATAACAGACAGTATTCTATATGCACGCAGAATTCAGCAAGCATTATTACCACCCACAGATCAACTAAACAGAATATTACCCAATAATTTTATAATTTACAGGCCAAAAGATATTGTTTCCGGAGATTTTTATTATCTAAAAGAAAAAAAGAATAAAATTGTTGTAATCGCTGCCGACAGTACTGGACATGGGGTACCAGGCGCTTTTATGAGTATGCTTGGTATTGCTTTTCTTAACGAAATTCTAGCGCAGGAAATTCCTCCGGCCAATAGAATACTAGATCAATTAAGAGATAAAGTTAAAATATCCCTCCGTCAAAGTAAAAAAAGTGGTTCACCGCAAGACGGTATGGATATAGCTCTCGCCATTATTGATAAAAACAATAAAACTATCGAATTCGCAGGTGCAAACAATCCTCTTTTGCATCTGCACAATTCCAGAATGGAACAATATAAAGGTGATTGGATGCCTATTGGTATCTATGTTAAAGAAAAGCCCTTCTCTGGCAAAAGTTTTCAGTACAAAACAGGCGACAGGATTTACCTGTTTTCCGATGGCATTACCGACCAAATTGGCGGTCCTAAAAAACGTAAATTTATGCAAAAAAAACTTAGACAAATTCTAACCGATACGGCAAGCCTATCCATATACGAACAGGAAGAATTCCTCACTAAAGAACTAGATACATGGAAAGAAAATCAGAAACAATTAGATGATATACTGTTTATAGCTATTGAATTATAATCCTAGCTAGGGATTTAGAGTTGTATATTACAAAGCTAATCTGATTTTAGAAGAGTAAAAAAGAAAGTTGTTCCTTTATTTACCTCACTTTCAAGCCAAATTCTACCTTCATTCTTCTGAACCAGCTCAGAGCACAAGATTAAGCCCAAACCTGTACCTTTTTCATTGTTCGTTCCTAAAGTTGTGGTTTGCTCATCTATTCGGAATAATTTTTCGTGTTTTTCCTTTGGAATACCCATACCGGTATCACAAACTTCAATTAAAATATAAATTCCATTAAAATCTTTGATATCAATACTTACGAGCCCCCCCTTTTGTGTGAATTTTAAGGCATTAGAAACTAAATTTCGTAAAATTGCGCTAACCGTATTTTCATCAGCATAGGCAAAAAAATCTGTACTGAATTTACTTTCAAGCCTGATATTTTTATTTGCCGCCATAACACTCAGGAGTTCTATAGTTTCTGAAACTAAAAGCGTCATATCCAAACGTTCGCGATGCAGTTTTAACTCTCCCCTTTGACTTCTCGACCAATTTAATAAGTTTTCAAGCAAATTGTAGGTAACAAATGAGGATTTATGTATCTCTGTCAATAATTTTTTCCGTTCTTCATCGTCAAACAAATCGTAATTTTCCAAAATTATACCGGTTGAATTAATCACAGTTCCCAATGGACCACGTAAATCATGAGCAATGATAGAAAAAAACCGGTCTTTTGTAGCATTTAATTTTTGTAATTCATCTCTCTGAGTCTCAATCTCTTCCTTCTGTTGATAAATTTCTGCTTCGGCATGTTTTAATTTACTAATATCAGTATCTATAGCTATAATCTTCACAATTTCTCCTGACTCATCAAAAATAGGAGTTAAGGTTGTTTGTGCCCAAATTTTATCTCTATTTTTGGTCAAACTTTGAAATTCATAGCTAACTGATTTTTTCCCAAGTAAGCACTTATCTATATAATTTTTAACCTTAGGATTTAATGAAAATTCAGAAATATTTCCTTTTTCTCCCTGTGTACATTCTTCAAAAGAATATTTATAGCGTTTAACAAAACCTTCATTTACCCACTCAAAATCCCCATTAGTGTTCATTATTATCACAGCATTATCTGTTTCTCTGGCCACTATGGATAATTTTTGCAACTCTTCATTAGCAATCCTTAAAAACTTACTCTGTTTTTCTATTTCCCTTCTTTGGGAATCTATTTCAATGGTTCGCAACCTAACCTGATGCTCCAGATATAAATTATCTTTTTTAAGCTTTAACGAAAATAAATACACAATCATTCTGATTATGGCAACCAAAAGAACAACATAAAAAATCAAGGCATAAATAGAACGATACCAAGGAGGTAAAATCCGAAACCTAAATACTATATTTTTACTCAAATTACCATATTTATCGCGTGTATGAATCATAAAGATATAAGAACCCTCAAATAAATTAGTATATCGGCGTTTATCAGTTCCCGACCATGACGACCATTTTTTATCATAACCATCCAATTTTGTAGAAAATTCAATCTGCTGATTTATATTTCCGGCAAAAGCTGAATATTCAAATTCAAACTGATTATATTGATACTGTACATAAGGTATTTTCTCAAGAGGTTGTTTCAATACAAAATGACCTAATAATGAATCTTTGCTATCAGAAAAATTCCCTCTAAAAAGAACAGAATCGGTTCCGATGGTAACTTTCCGAATAAAGGTCCGAATATTTTTTGAAAAATTATAGAATTTTCTATAATCATAGCGATAAATACCATTACTTCCTGTTAACCATACGGCAGAATCTTCAACATACATCTTATGAGCCGTAATTATAGAAACATTTTTAAAGACCGAATCATTTTTAAACCATTTCTTATCTCTCAAATATAAATAACCCGCTTCATTCTTACCAAGATACCATATTCGACCCTGTTTATCACTGATAAGTTGAATTATTGGAAGAGAATCTTTATTAAAAACATTATCAAATTCTTTATCTACAATTATTTTCGGGCTATCACTTTGCTCATTGAATTTATATACTCCTCTCTGCGTGGCTATTTTTAATTTCCCATGTATCAAAAATGGAAAATTTTTAGTATCTTGTGGTAAGCCTTCTTTATCGGTATAACGTTTTATAGTATAATTACTTAATGAATCCGAATTAAAGTGTAGATGAATAATGCCATCATAGTAAGACGACATCCATAAATCTCCCACAGAATCGTTTATTATAGAATTTATTGGCTCTTTAATTCCTGCTATTCGCTTCTTTATCTGAAATTTATATTTTTGTCCCACTTTTTCTTTTAGCACTTCTACCGGAACGATACCATCTGTTAGACCTACAAAAAAAATATTTTTAAATTTCTTGCTCTCTACGGCACAATATACATTCCCAAAAAATTTATAATCTAATCCCACAGAATCAGCAATTAACTGCATCCCGTAGCTTGAAAAATTAAGGGTATAATCTTTCCATTTTGACAGATACCAAGAATCTTCATAAACATTCTTCAGCTTTTTAAACTTATAGTTAATGTCCCTTTTCGTAATACTTAAACCCTTTAAATAAAAAAGGTTGTTTAAAGTACCAACATAACGATAACTTCCTGTTTTTATAGTAGTTAAAGTTGATGCATCCAAGCCATTTTTACTGGTAAAGTGGGTTAATGGCAACTGAACATCTACCACGGATATTCCATTTTCGGTACCTGCCCACAATAATGAATTATTATCCGCATACAAAGAATAAACATTATTTGAATTTAATCCTGTATTCTTATTGATAAAACGAACAAACTTACCACCTGTATTAAATATTAGTATGCCAATTCGAGAGGTTGAAATTGCAAATAAGCTATCATTAAGCATAGTAGCATCCGTAGGCTGACCATATGTGATTATCTTTTCATATTTGCACTCAAAATGTTTTAAAGGATTATATTTATTATGAACCGTATTATTTTTCAGCTGAAAATTATTATTCAGTAATTTTAAATCATACTCGAAGAGGCCTTTATAACCCGTAATAATCAATAGCTTTTTATTCTTAAGAGCCAAAACGATTATCTGTCCTACCTTATCCGCTATTAGATTATTGGTATAAGGAAGTTTATATAGCTTGAAATTTCTTAATGCAAAAAGCCCCTCTTTTCGGTCGTTGATAAATAGATATTGATGTGCTTTATAGGCAAAATTTACGCCCAAATCAATCCCCAACGAACGAATAGAATCATTCTTCAAATAGAATATTCGATCTTTGGTAAAGAAATAAACCTCATCTCCCAGCGTACAGGTTCGCCAAATATCATTAAAATTTACAATTTTATAAGTCATGAATTTCTTCATCGACTTAAAAACAGTCCGCCCATCCGAAGACGTTCCGAGATAACCAAAATCATTACTAGCACCAACAAAAACAGTTCCTTTATCCGAAACAGCCAAACTACGGGCTATGGTGTTGTTTCCTGTCGGAATTATACTCCATTTCATACCATCAAATTCGAGAACTCCATCACTATTTCCTATATAATAAATTCCTCGTTTATCGCGAACTATCGACCAGTTCTGTGACTCTGCATGATAATCAGCGGGTACAAAATTTTGAACAATAGGCATTCCTTCGTCTGTAAATATCTGACAACGAACATTAAATCCACTTAAAATTAGCACTATATCAAAACCTAATACTACAAAATACTTCTTGGCGAGCATATTAGGGATCCTCCTTTTAAACTATAATCATTTTTTTCGGATACCAGTGGCAACTAAACCAGATTGGCATTTACCTAAGAGTTTATCACTCTTACTATAAACTAAACACTCGGCATGTATGAAGTGCTTTCCTTGTTTTATAATTTGCGCCTTTGCAATAATTTTTTCATTCAATCGGACGGCTCCATAAAAAGCAACATCCAAGTTTACCGAGACAAAATGAACAGGTGTAGGGAGCGTATATACAGTACCTCCAATCATATCATCCATTATCAAAGCCATAGCACCACCATGAAGAATTTTAAGCGGATTAGTCATTTCCTCACGAACCATAAACTCTGCCACAAGATGGCCTTCTTCTACTTCTAGTAAACGACCTCGTAAAAATCGGCTTACCCCGGATGGGCTATCCTTTATTTCCTGTCCGATAAGCTTTTTTAGTTCGAGTACAATTGAATTTTCCATTTAGTTTAGTCAAATAGTTATATTCATTATTTGAATTGTGCCCGAAGTTAATATTTTTTTAAAAAAAAGCTTGTATTTTAACAAATACAAGCTTCATAAAAATTAAATTAATAAAAAGTTTACCGATTTCTCGTCCTCTTAAAAAGAAAAACCTTAGATTCTTCTTTTTTAAGTAATCTGCCTATATTTTTTCTGTGTGTATAAATCAATGCGATGGCAGCTAATACTGAAAAAATTTGTAATCCTTTAGCAGTAACATGAAAGTAGAGAATAAGAATTAAAGGAAAGGACAAACCGGCCATCATCGAACCAAGAGACACGTATTTTGATACAAGCAAAATAATTAAAAAGATAATAATGGCTCCTAATGCCGCTTGAGGATGAATCGCCAAAACTAAGCCCAAAAGCGATGCAACTCCTTTTCCACCCCTAAAACCTACATAAACCGGAAGAATGTGTCCAATTACGGCTGTAATTCCCAATAATAACTTAAAATTAATGTACGAATTTGTCCCCGGAAGATAGTGAGGCAAAAAAATGATTAGATTGGCTGCAAAAAAAGCCTTGGCAGCATCTATAATTAAAACAGGAATACCCGGTTTTACGCCCAGAACCCTAAAAGTATTAGTAGCTCCGGCATTTCCGCTTCCATAATCTCTGATGTCCGTTCCGTAAAATAATTTACCTATCCATACAGAGGTTGCGATTGAGCCTAATAGATAAGCACCTATCAGTGCAAAAATGTTTTCAATAATCCACATAGTCTAAGATTTTGTTAAACCAATGCGAGCAAATTTAATATTTTTTTGATATTGTGCAAATTTTTATTTGATAAAAAAGATACTTAAACCCGCTGCAACCCCAAGTATGGCTATTACTATACCAGTAATTTTATTTATCCAGAAAAGATTCCTTAATTTAATTTTATTTCTAAAAAAATTAATTCCTGTTCCCAAGAAAAGCCACCAAAGCAAAGCACCAGACATCACTCCTATTATTAATGTTACCGTATGCCTAACTCCCATATCTCCCTCAACCAATCCCA
>CAYQXT010000126.1:0-9433 GCA_964421365.1 uncultured Bacteroidaceae bacterium | reverse complement strand
ATGCAGCCCTAATGGATAATAGAGCTGATAATGGAACTTATGTCCAGAATTATTTAGATTTAACCATTGATATGAGCAGCTTTTCAATTGGTGAAAAAATACAATTAAATTTTTATTTTTCTGATTATGGGGATGAATCAGATCTAAATAAAGATGAAATTTGGGTGAGAGGCTCGAATACCGATGCTTGGGTATCGCTTTATTATTTAGATCCAGCCAACAAATCAGATGGCAATTGGAATTATGTACAGAATCTGGATATTGATGCTGCTCTAAGTGGTGCTGGTCAGGTATATACTTCTTCCTTTCAAATTCGGTTTGGGCAATATGATAATTATGCATACAGCACCGATGGTATTGCCTTTAATGATATAGAACTTACCAGAGGGTATACTTTAAATGTATCAGATATTGTACCTCCTGCAATTTCTTCTTGTTCGGCGGGTACAGATTCTGTAATTATTTCCTTATTAAATACATCAAATACAACCTTAACCGCTTTTGATGTGAATTTGGATATCACGGCACCTGATGGGACACAAACAACAAAGACAGCCAGTTATTCAGGAAGTTTAGTTGGTGGCGCCAGTACTAATTTAATAATTAAACCTGTTGATTTTACACAAAAAGGAGATTATGATTTAACGGCCACACCAGTAAGTACCCAAGTACTTGTTAAGGACAGGAATGAAACTTATACTACAGCTAAATCTACTCCTGTTGCCGAAGATTTTAGTTCTGATCCAACTTCTACATGGAATATGGGGACAGGATTCTCTTGGAATTCAGGAAATCAACGTATCGAACAAAATCTTACGAATGCTGATGACTCACTTAGCAGTCCATTTTATTCAGTCGATAAGTCTGATATCTACTTTACGTATAATTTATATCCTTATCAGCTCTATTCTGGTGATACAATTATTGTTCAACTCATTGAAAAATGTGCAGGTACGGTTACAAATATAGATACCATTCTTAATGGGAGTACAGGAGTTTATAATTATTACACCAACTCATATCAAACAGCCTACAATCTGAATACTTACCTGCATAAAGACGTTAGCGCTCGTTTTATTTATCATTCGCACAGTGGGTCAAGTAGTTTATTCAGTTTACATGAAATGAAATTTAAGCCGGGTAATGACATTAAGCTAGAAGATATCCTCGTTAGTAATTTTTCGACCTGTGGTTCTAAGGCTTATCCTCTAAAAGTTGTTGTTCGTAATAATGGGCCTAAGACTCAGTCTTCTATATCGGTTAAATTACGCTTATATGGCCAAAAAGATACTACAATTACACGAACCTCAAGTAATTCTATACAATATGGCCAAACAGACACGCTGAATTTTGGTACCATAGATGCGACTACTGCCGGTTTATATGAGTTTGTGGCTAAAGTGAGTATCCCTGTTGATGATGACATGAGCAATAATGATAGAACAGAAAGTTATACCATTAAATCGCCGGAAGTTACACCAATAGATATTACCAATAATTTTACTAATTATAGCTGGTATCAGAATAGATTTTATGTTAATTCAAGTAAGTTAAGTTCTTATACTACTTATACAAACGAGCAGGCTTCGATTACCACGTTTAGAATTGATAGTGTGCCGGAAAATACAGCTTTTGCTTTTGATTATAAAATTCAATCTTGGGATGCTTCGGGAAGCAGTGTTGATTCCCTTGGAACAAAGGATATAATAAAAGTGTATGTTGCTGAGGATTTTAACGGAACATATACTGAACTTTATTATATTGATGAAGGGAGAGATAAATATAATAGTAGTGGTAATTATTCAACCATTCCGTCAATAAATTTAGCGAACTATCAGGGTAAAGATATTGTTCTAAAAGTAGAAATTCAAAATGGAGCAACTGCCGATGAAACAAATGCTGTCGTTCTAAATCTTGATAATTTTTACATTGGTGCCGCCGATGTGAGAGTTTCCGATATTAATTATTCATACGATGCTGCCTGCGGAACTCCGGCTATGGCTGTTAGTTTGGATGTAACCAATAATTCATCGGTAGATGCGCTGAATGTGCCTGTTTATTTTGAGTTTACACCAACAAATAGTGCCGAGGTAAAAGATACTATAATTGTTAACTCTGTGCCGGCCAATTCAACGGTTACGGCAAATTTTACTCAAACCTATGATGCCGGAGCACCGGATACTTATTCCTTATCTGCTTATACTCAATATATAAACGATGCAAATACCAATAACGATTTGCTTAACAAGCGTTTCACTGTTAATGCTATCGAAACATTGCCTTATCGCCCCTTTACAGATAATAGCTTTAATAAATGGTCAACAACTAATATGACCGGAACGGTATCTACCAATTGGCTTTCGTATGGTGAAAATGCAGAAATGAGTTCGCCTAAAATAGGAACAATCGTTAAAGGAGCCTCACTTTCGTTTAAATATAAATTAGCCAATGGTGCCGGAGGCTATTATTTATACGATGGAGATACAATTAATGTTTATGTTTCCTCCGATTGTGCTAGCTCTTGGTCAAATGTTTACAATATTACGCACACAAATAGTCAGAACACCAACCAGTGGCAATATGTTTCCAATATTGATTTGTCGGCCTACGAAGGAAAAGATATTCGACTAAAATACGAAGTCCTCGATAGAGATTCGGCCAATACAATTCAGATTAGTTTTGATGATATAGAAGTTCAGGCTTCCGGTGATGCAATGGTTTCGACTGTTAAATTCCCTCAATATCAGAGCAATGTAGTTGTTTGTGGTACAAATTCAGATTCGGCCATGGTGATTGTGAAAAATAATGGAGTGAATACAATAGACACGATACCGGTAGAACTGGGTGTAATGTTTGGATTGGCTTCTGCTGATACTGTTAAGCTAAGTGGAAATATTTTTAATCTGGCTGCGGGGAACTCAGACACCATTTATATCAATGGTTTTAATACGACTCAGGCGGGTACTTATTATATATATGCAAAAACTACTCTGAACAATGATTTAAATACAACAAACGATAAAAGTTCAAATTTTACTTTAACCGTGCAAAATCTACATTCTTTACCTTGGACAGATTACGATGGGAGTACTTTACCCTCAGATTGGCAATACCAAAAGCATCAGAATACATCAGGAACAAGTATTTATTCTGATTGGTTAAATGATGGTGATTCGGCTTATTTTATTCCTCAAAAGTTTGGAACAATTCAGGCAGGTGATTCTTTAAGATTAGGGTTCAAAGCTTATAATTACGATAAATCCTTTAATTTGTTGAATTATAACCTTCCTACCGGAGATTCTATTCTTGTGCAAATTTCCGAAGATTGCGGCCTTAATTTTACTAATTTGGCTGTGATTACAGATTATCAACGCTCAAGTTCAGCTTATATTGATACTGTATGGTCTTTAGGAGCTTATGCCGGCAAAGATGTAGTAATGCGTATCCTCACCATCAAGGGGAGTAATATTGGACGTTTAATAACTGAATTCGACTATTTCAAAATAACGATTCCACAACCCGATATTAAATTAAATTCGGTATATGTTAACGATAATAAGGATAATGATGTCTGCGGTAATGTTGCTGACCCTGTTTATGCTGTTGTTCAAAACAATTCTATCTACGATGTTTTGAGTAATTTTGATGTAATTGCCTATATTAAAGATGCCAACGGCAATACTTTGGATACATTAAAAATGACTTACACAAATATGCTGAATCCCGGGAAAAGTGATACGATTATGTTGGGTAGCTTTAATTCCGAAATGCCCGAAACTTACTCTATTAATGGAGAAATTGATTTAACCGGTGATATTAATTTGAATAATAATACGAGTTTTCTTACTTACAGAATTTGGAATAGATTTGATGCCAAAGCTTATTCTCAAAATTTTAGCAACAACTCAGATGGCTGGAAAATGGAGCAGAATTCCGATAGGAATTGGTCTGGAAGTAGTTGGGTAATACAAGCCGGTTCTTTAGCTGCCGGAGATACTGCTATTTTCTATTCTCCCAAACTCGGAACAATAGAACAAGGCTATTCCTTGCAGTTCGATTATATGTTTAGCGGCAGCTTCTTAGTCGGTGATAAAGTAGAGGTTTATGTCAGTGATAATTGTGGTAGCAGTTACGCTCTTTTAGGCACAATCAGTAATCCTGATAATCTTTCTGGTTTTGCCAGTGCTGATGTTACGCAAGAAATGAGCTTAGGCAATTATACGAATAAAGACGTTTATTTCAAATTTGTAGTCAGCAATGTTAATGGAAATGCTTTTACCGCCTATATTGATAATGTGAAGATTATCAGAACGGATTTGGCCGTAGTAGCTATCGTTAATAATTTATCCGACTTTGAAAATACCAATAACTTGGGTAGTTTTAATTCAAGTTCTAATAATAAGGGTATAGTACGTTATGAGACTTGTGGAAATGCAAGCGAAGATGTCTATGCTCTTGTTGAAAACAAAGGAGATAACAAAATTAGTACTTTTATACTCAATTTTGCTATTACTGGAAAAATGGACTCTACTTACAGTGCTATTAATTCTACCAGAGCATTAGAAAGTGGTGATAGAGCTTTGATTAAACTGGGTACTATAAATACACAAACGCCCGGCTTGGTTGATATGATGATTACGGCCAATACCGCTAACGATGGTGATGCTGATAACGATACACTTGGCTTTAGTGTTACTACCCAAAAAGGCTACGATACTCCATTTTCTGCCTTTAGTAGTGGAAATTTTAACGAAAACTACTATTGGAAATATGATTATGACACGGTGGCCTTGACTCAACACATGCATGTTACGGGAACTTATTTATACACAGACAACTTAATAGAAGGACAAGAGGCTTATGCTATTTCGCCTAAATTGAATGTTCCTGCAAATGGGGGAGTTGAATTTAATTATTATGTTAATAATTCAATTGAAGGGCATATCATTCACGATGAGGCTATCGAAGTGCTGGTTTCTTCCGCTTGTGCTCCAACATGGACAAGACTTATGCGAGTAGATGTAACCACTAATGATACAGCACAAAACGATGTCCAGTTTGTTGATTTGTCTGCTTATGCCGGACAACAGGTACGCATTAAGTTTTTGGCAACCAAAGGAAATTCTAATGGTACATTTTATGCGCAGTTTAGTAATATTTATGTAGATTCTTATCCAAAGGCAAAACTTGTTTTAGAAGCTGATGGAGAAAAAATGAATGGTAGTCAGTTTACTTTCTGTGCCGATACTACGCTTACTTTTGATTTGGATCAAAAGGATTATGCAATGAGCTGGTATGAGATAAATTTAAAGGATTCATCAAAAAATAGTTTTACTGGAACTATTAAGTTGACTAAAGATTCTTATAAGATTTTTGGCACTTATTCTAAGCATTACTATATTGCCTATACGGATACCATTACGGTGAATACGAAAGTAAAACCCGGCAAACCAATCGTTCCAATGGGAGCCGATGCTGTTGTTAGCGATGTAGAAGCTCAGTATGCGGTAACTCCGGTAGCTAATGCAACTGCTTATCTCTGGGAGCTTAATACAGGATTAAACAGTATAGGAGGTAGTATTGTTGGTAACGACACCGCGGCTATTGTTTACTGGACATCAGGATATAGAGGAACAGCTCTTGTTACGGTTCAGGCTCAGAATGAATGTGGTCTCAGTGCTTCTTCTTCTCCTTTAACCGTTAGAGTGGAATATCTTGGTACTGGCATTGCACAGGCTAATGATTTCTCTTGGTCGGTTTATCCTAATCCAGCCAAGGGTCAATTTAATATTGATTTTGGCTCCGGTGATTTTGCTGGTTTAATCTTAAATATCTATAATGCTGCCGGCAAACGGGTTCTTGCTCGCAAAATTGACAATGTGAAGATGAATATTAATTTAAGTCAATATGCTAATGGAATATACCAGATTGTCGTAATTAAGGACAATAAACTGTATCGAACGAATATTGTGATAAAATAGTGTTTAAGTTACACAAATCTCGTTTTTATCAACTGCTCCAAAAATTTTTGGAGCAGTTTTTTTTATTGGTTTTTTAGCTAAGGTGGAGGAAGCAAGCTGGGAAAGGTCAAATTCATTGCTCTTAGTTCTTTTTCTTAATAGCTTGCACTATGCTTTTTAGCTCGCCGCTAGCAATTCGATTGATTAGCTCATCACCAATAGAAATTTCATCTAAGGAATGTACTATTTCTCCATTTTTAGATAGGATACTGTAGCCTCGTTTTAGTAAATTTTCCGGATTTAACAAGCTCAAGTTTTTTTCTTTTTGGATAATTTTTTTTTCTTGAGTTAGAAGGAGCGTTATAGCTGATTTTTTTAGTGTTTCAAGCGAAGAGTTAAGCTGTGTTTTCTCCTTATCTATAATATTATTAGATAGTTGTAAGAGTCTTTTACTTTTAAAATCTAAATTAGAATTGGCATAATTTAATTGAGTGTTAAGTTGCTTCCTAAGCTTCTGTTCTTTAGATTGTAAAATAGATTTTTCGGTATTCAGGCGCTCATAAACCTGCCGGAAAAAAGCTTGATTAAGTTTTGATAGTTTTTGCGAATTAGAAGCAAGAATATTTTCGCTAAGCCGTGTTAATTGCTGGCGATAAGTCTCTATTAAAGAATCGGCATCAAGGTAGAGCGAAAGCAGAAAATCGGCAACGGCAGTAGGAGTCTTTAGCGAAGTGTGCACGACCATATCCACAATGCTCTGGTCGCGTTCGTGGCCAATTCCGGCAATCACTGGCAGTGGAAAATGACAAATATTTAGTGCCAGCTCATAATCATCAAAACAACTGAGGTTGGATTTGGAACCGCCACCCCGCATAATCAGTACAGCATCATAGCGGTCTAATTCTTCGTAAATATGTTCTAATTGCTCAATAATCGAGGCAGCACAAGCCTCGCCTTGCATGATTGCATTATAAAGGATTATGCTAATTTTATATCCATAAGGATTATTATTTATATGATTTATGAAATCGCCATATCCAGCAGCCGTAGAAGAGCTTATCAGTGCAATGGTTTTGGGCAAACGGCTGAGCTGATTTTCTTTGTTTAGCTCAAAAATACCTTCGTCTTGTAGTTGGCGAATAATTTTCTGGCGTTGTAGCGCCATATCACCTAAGGTAAAATCCGGATTTATATCGGTAATAATCAGGCTGAAACTGTATATTTCATGGAATTGGGGCAAAGCTTTGAGCAAAACCTTTAAGCCACTTTCTAATTTTTTGCCCGTAGTCTGTTCAAAATAGCTACGAATAATATTATACTGATACGCCCAAATTATAGCACGACTTTTAGCAATAATTTTAGCACTATTTTCACTTTTCTCTACTAATTCGAGGTAGCAATGTCCATTTTTGTTTACATTCAGACTATTAATCTCGGCCACAATCCAGACCGCTTACATAAAATTGTCCTGTAAAATATTTTTTACCTTCTTGTTGAGTGCCGATAAAGTAATGTAGCTCATTTTAATGGTGAATTGTTAATGGTAAATTATTAATCAATTCTGTTTTAGCATTTTAAAACTATAAGTCTCTTTCCCAAGTTGTAATCTGATAATGTACATCCCTGATTTTAAAGAATTCAATCCGGTAAAATCAAGGGTAGAACCTTTAATCATATTTAATTTTTTTTGAGCAACTTTGTTTCCTAAAAGGTCATAAATTTCTACTTTAATATTATTTCTTGTCCGTTTACCTCTCACTTTTATTTTAAAATTTTCGGTAAAAGGATTTGGGTATATCTGAATTTGCTCTTTTTTGTCTAATTTATTCAGATAAGTAGGATAGAGCATAGCCATATAATAATCGGGGATACCATAGCCCAAGAGAGAGTCTGGAGAGCTTGTCTGGCTAGAATTATTCTGAATAGCTTTGATAATTTGAATGTTATTTAGTTCGGGGTGCGCCTGCCATAAACAAGCCACCATTCCGGCTGTAATCGGCCCCGAAAAAGAGGTACCACTGGCAGTTGTAATGTTCCCGTCAGTACCTTCTACGGTAGAAGATAAGCCCTGAGCAACTACATTGGGTTTTATCCGTCCATCGAAAGTAGGGCCGGTAGAACTAAAATAGGCATATGCACCATACTTATTTACCGCTCCCACGGTAATAATACTGTCTGCATCAGCAGGTGAGGTGATATAATGCCAGTTGTTATCTCCTTCGTTTCCAGCACTGACTGTGATAAGCATTCCTTTAGAGGCTGCAATATCTGCTCCTATGGTCGAAGGCGCTGTGTCTCCGTTCATGTCCTTGTAGCTGTGGTTAACTGTTGTGTCATCAAAAAGATTGTATCCCAGAGAGCTATGAATAATATCAGCTCCAATACTATCGGCAAATTCAGCACCAGCTACCCAGTTAAATTCTTCTATGATATTCTCCGAGCCTGCATCTTCTGTACGGATTAGATAAAAGTCTGCTTCGGGGGCAGTACCTACAAATTCGCCCGGAATATTCGCTGCAATGGTCGATAATACCATCATTCCGTGAGAGTCGGCATCATAGACGTTCGTATCCCTATCTACAAAATCTTTTGTCCCCAGAATTTGCGAATTTTGTCGAATACTATCAAAAGCTGGAAGTCTATCTACATGATAAAATCCTGCATCCAATATAGCTATAAGCATTCCTTTGCCGGTATAGCCTTCGTTATGCAATTTTACTCCATCCAGCATCTGTATCTGATTCAGACCGTATCCGTAATCATATCTGTTGCTATCGCTTGCAACAATTTGGGCAAATTTATAAATCGGTTCCTGAGGTATTTCTAATTTTTTGTTGGATATAGAATCCGATTTCTTATGTTTGTGTAAATCATAGGCTTTCACAAAAGCAAAATCCTTTATTCGGGCAACTAAATTTGTATCTGTGGTATAAACCAAAGCGCCATTGAGCCATTTACTGGTATAATAAATCTGCAATCCCAGTTTTTTTAAGCTATCCACATAAGCCGGATTAACAGGTAAATCGAGTTTATTAATCGGAATATTGTATTTCTTCCTTCTTTCTATGGCACGTGCAGAAAGAAACTGCTCCGCGGTGGCGATATCCGGCGATTGAATATCAAGCGTAATATTTAAGCCTGAATACGACAGTTGCACCAGGCTTAGTTGGTTCGCTGTTTTTATGGGACTTACTGTTTCGATAGTTTATTTCGGTGTACAGAAAGGGATTGAGCTCGGCAGTAAAATCTTAATGCCGTTACTCTTCATCATCCTTTTTATTCTTATGATAAACGGATTGACATTGGACGGAGCTTCAGAAGGATTAAAATTTTTATTCCATCCCGATTGGTCTAAAATTACCGGCGGTACAATACTCGAAGCATTAGGGCAAGCATTTTTCACTCTCAGTTTGGGAATGGGAGCCATGCTTACTTACGGGAGTTATATGTCTAAAAAAGATAATGTACCTACT
>CAYQXT010000125.1:0-9443 GCA_964421365.1 uncultured Bacteroidaceae bacterium | reverse complement strand
TAACCCAACTAAAAGAGGTGCTGAAAGGTAGTGAAATTGGCTTGCGAGGTATTGCAGAGATGGAAGAAATTTTTGATTTTTCAACTGATTTGGAACTAAAATCGGCTGTAGAATTAGATTTAACCTTAGCTCGCGGATTGAATTATTACACCGGTGCTATTATCGAGGTAAAAGCTTTGGATGTTGCTATGGGTAGTATCTGTGGTGGTGGTCGCTACGATGATTTGACGGGTATTTTTGGCATGAAAAATTTGAGTGGTGTGGGCGTTTCTTTTGGCGCCGACCGTATTTATGATGTTTTGCTGCAATTGGATGCTTTCCCCGAGGAAACAGAGCAATCCACCAAGGTTTTAATTGTAAATTTTGGAACTGAAGAGGCAAAATATGCGCTGAAAGTGGCTTCAATCTTACGCCAAAAGGAAATCAAAACAGAACTTTATCCTGATGCTAGTAAAATAAAAAAGCAAATGACTTATGCCAACAAAAAAAAGATTCCTTATGTTGTAATTATTGGGGACAAGGAAATACAGGAAAACAAAGTGACTTTCAAAGATATGCTAAGCGGGGAACAAAAAACAATAAATGTTGAGGAACTTATAAATTTTATTTCTTAGGATAGAAAAAGGATTTATTTTTGAAGCGAAAACATTCAATTGTTTTCGTTTTTTTTATAAAAGATAAACAACAAAATTATGGAAAGAATACATTATATAAGTAAAGAACCACTTAGGTTTGAGCTTATTCAAAAAATTATTGATGAAGATTACAAATTAGCTCTATCAGACGAATCCAAAGAGGCTATTCTATCTTGCCGGAATTATCTCGACAAGAAAATGGAGAATCAGAAAGAGCCTATTTATGGCATTACAACGGGTTTTGGGGCACTGCACAATATTAGTATTTCTAAAGAAGAACTTTCTCAATTACAAGTTAATCTGGTGAAATCACATGCTTGCGGAACAGGTGCAAAAGTGCATAAAACCATTGTGAAACTGATGCTGTTACTCAAAGCTCATGCGTTATCTTTAGGCTATTCGGGCGTTCAGTTGGAAACGGTAGAGCGAATCATCGATTTTTATAACCACTCTATTATTCCAATAGTTTACGAGCAGGGTTCTCTAGGCGCTTCGGGCGATTTAGCCCCTTTAGCGCATTTATTCTTACCTTTGATCGGCGAAGGGGAAGTTTTTCACAAAGGCGAACGTTTTACTGGCAAAGCCATTTTAAATAAATTTGGCTGGAAGGTTATAACCTTAAAATCAAAAGAAGGTTTGGCTTTGCTTAACGGTACTCAGTTTATGAGTGCACATGGTGTTTTTGCGATGCTAAAATCTTTTAAATTATTGAAATTAGCTGACATAGCAGCAGCTTTGGCTTTAGAAGGCTTTGACGGCCGAATTGAACCTTTTGACGAAGATTTGCACAAAATTCGACCACATCAAGGACAATTAGACACCGCTCTGAATATTAGAAAAATATTGGATGGTAGTGAAATTATCAAACATGATAAAATACATGTGCAAGACCCTTACTCGTTCCGTTGTACCCCTCAGGTTCATGGAGCCAGCAAAGACGCACTGGATTATGTAGCCAAAGTTTTACTCACTGAAATTAACTCAGTAACCGATAATCCTACGATTTTTCCCGAAAAAGACAAGATTCTATCGGGTGGGAATTTTCATGGGCAACCTCTGGCACTAATTTTTGACTTTGCGGCTATCGCACTGGCCGAATTGGGCAGCATTGCCGAGCGTCGTATTTATCGCCTTATCGCCGGAGAACGTGGTTTGCCTGCATTTTTGGTAGCCAATCCGGGTTTAAATAGTGGATTTATGATTCCACAATATACCGCAGCTTCCATAGTCAGCCAGAACAAACAGCTTTGTACGCCTTCAAGCGTAGATAGCATACCTTCGTCCAACGAGCAGGAAGACCATGTGAGTATGGGTGGCAATGGCGCTACCCGACTGATTCGGGTGGTTGATAATATTGAGCGTATTCTGGCTATTGAGATTTTTAATGCGGCTCAGGCAGTTGATTTCCGTCGACCGCTCAAGACTTCGCCTTATTTGGAAGATTTTCTGGCTAATTACCGCGAGTATGTGTCTTTTATTGAGCATGACAAAGTAATGTATCAGCAAATTGAGAAAAGTATTGAGTTTATTCAGGATTATGAGTTCGAAAATTAATTCTTTACTCAGCGAGGAGTGATATCAAATGACGCTCGCAGGCCTGACGGCGCTGCGAGGCCATTCTGTTACGAATTAGAAATTTTCCAGTATTATATTTTTTACTATTTTTCATTTTCCAAAATTTGATACAAGTTCCTGCTTGCCCTAATATTTTATTCTTAATAACTAAAAATCGAATTTATACCATGCCGGTATCGTATTTTGTATACTATAATTAATCATTTCAGAACATCTGTAAGTTAACAAGAAGCATTTACAAATTTTAGTAGCGAGTATGATACAAGGGGTTTGATGTTACTCCTAATATTTAGAGCGATTTTTATTGAATTATAAACTCGGTCGTACTTTTCTCTGTATTTTCACGTTTAAAACCAGATATCCAAATACAAAATGAATATTTCAAGCAAAAGTTTTTTTTTATTTTTATTTTTAGTTCCTTTGTTTTTATGTTTTAATACAGAAAGTTGTAATCAAAAAACGGACAAAGATGTAGAAAGCTTAAGTACTCATAAGGGGGAAAAAATAGCGGTAGAAAGGGAACTCGTCTGGCATTGGGAAGATAAATTCACGAACGAAGAAAAACAAAAAATAACCCGTTGGTTAGAAAAAACAACTAATGCTAAAGATTCTGTATTAGGCATTTATCCATTTAAAATGCATTTCTATATAAAAAGAGTCGGGCATTCGTATAGCCCTGTACCCTGGGCACATACTCAAAGAGGAAATACCCAAAGCGTACATTTTTACGTCAATCTCAAATATTCGTTGGACGAATTTTTACAAGACTGGACAGCTCCTCATGAAATTAGTCATTTATCCATTCCGTTTGTAGGCGCAGAAAATTCTTGGTTTGCCGAAGGTTATGCCAGTTTTATGCAATATCAGATTATGCAAAAACTAGCGATTTATACTCCGAAAGAAGTGAAAGAAAGATATCATCAGAAACTACAAAAAGCTCGCTTAAAATATCAGGATAAAACGGAAAATCTGATTCAGCGTGTCTTAGAACTCAAAAAAGCATATCACTATCCGGAGATGTACTGGGGTTCTGCCGGATTTTTTATTCTAATAGATGCAAAACTACGAGAACAAAACACTTTATCTCTCACCCAATTAGTTACTCAATATCAGAAATATTGCAGGGAAAAAGATAAGTCTTTGCAAATGCTTCTTAATTCTTGGAATAGACTATCCGGAAAAAACGAAATAATCAATAAGGAATACACAAAACTTTTAAATGAGCCCGGAATAAAAATTTTGAATGAAGCCGATTCATTACTGATTAATGACCAATAACTAATGCTGTTCTACTATACCAGAATCCCAATTTCCATTTTTTTAATCAAGAATCCCAATTCCGACTATGTTCTACTGCTGTTCAATTAATAATTTTGACCTAAGAAAAAATAATCTGAAATAAAATAAGCCTATTTGTATATTTCCCGTAATCGTTTGAAATCTATAATTCAATAATTTGTTTAGAATTTAAACTAAAATTAACTTGTAAAGCCAGCAAGCTTGTTTAACTTTGCCTTTAATTTTTAAGCAAGTAACTGATTTTTATGATTAAATTACCGGAAAAATATATCATTGCTGTTGACGGGCATTCGTCCTGCGGGAAAAGTACTTTAGCAAAAGATATTGCAAAATTGCTGAAAATGATTTATATTGATACGGGAGCCATGTATCGTTCAGTAACGTTATATGCCCTGCAAAACAAAATTATTAAGGAAAACAAAATTGAAGAGGCCACTCTGAAAAAGCAGATAAACAATCTGAATATATATTTTCAGAAAGACAATGCGGGCAAAGTAATCACGTTTTTAAATAATGAAGCTGTTGAAAATGAGATCCGTAGTCCTGAAGTAAGTCAATGGGTGAGTCCAATAAGCAAGTTAAAATTTGTACGAGATCATTTAGTGGCTCAGCAACGTGAGATGGCAAAAAACGGATGTGTAATTCTGGATGGCCGGGACATTGGTACTGTTGTCTTTCCCGATGCCAATTTAAAGATTTTTTTAACAGCATCGGCAGATGTAAGAGCAAAGCGGCGATTTTTGGAAATGAAAAATAAATATACCGATATTACAATTAAAGATATTAAAGAAAATCTTATTGAAAGAGACCGAATAGACAGCTCTAGGAAAGAAAGTCCGCTTCGACAGGCAGAAGATGCCCGTGTTTTAGATAATTCGGAACTGAACAGAGATGAACAACTGAAAATTGTTTTAGATTGGATTAAAAACGGTCTTTAGCATAACGCTAATTGGCTAAAAATAAAGTATAGAACGCTGGTTGCAGACTTTCGCTCTGTGCCATATAATCATACTCTTGTATGTATAAATTTATTTAGTCCTGGGTATTTCATAGGATATATAGTATAAGATAGCACCTTTGGGTGTTAAAAATAAAGAATCAGGAAGCAAAAATCATTAAAATTCTCTCGAGATGAGTGCAAAAAAGAAAACCATAGGGATTTTAACCGGCGGCGGAGATGTTCCGGGTTTAAATCCAGCCATTCGTGCTATAACCATTCGTGCCAAGAGAGAAGGTTTTGAAGTAATAGGTATTCGCAGAGGTTGGGCAGGCTTAGTAGAACTTATCCGCAATGATAAAGCCGATAATTCGCAAAATTTTGAGATTTTGACCGAAGCCCATGTTAATAAGGCCGGACGTACGGGTGGAACTTTTTTGCACACCTCAAGAACCAAAGCCAGCAAGATTCCCAAAGCTTCAGTTCCTCAGCATCTAAAGGATATTTACAAAGATGAAATAAACGATTTAACTCCGGAAATACTTAAAAATATGGAATATCTGGGCATAGATTTCCTGATTCCGATTGGTGGTGATGATACGCTCAGTTATGCTGTCAGGCTCTTTCATGAAGGCGTAAAAGTAGTGGCAATTCCTAAAACGATGGATAATGATGTGCCGGGAACTGATTATTGTATCGGTTTTAGTACTTGTGTAACCCGTACTATACAAATGACCAATGCTTTAAGGACAACAGCTGGCTCTCATGAGCGTTTTCTGGTTCTGGAAGTCTTTGGGCGCTATGCTGGTTTTACAGCCATGTTACCAACTGCTGCCGGCACTGCTAACAGATGTGTTATACCCGAATATGAATTTGATATAGAGAGGCTATGCGAATTGCTAAGCGAAGACCGGTTGCAAAATCCGAGTAAATATTCGGTTGTATTGGTATCAGAAGGGGCTATGTTCAAAGGCGGACAAATGATTTTTAAGGATACTACGAAAGATATGTTTGGTCATGCAAAATTGGGAGGAATTGGCGATTTGGTTTCGGCGAAATTAAAAGAGCTGTCGCCAAAATATAATCATGGTCAGCAAGTAAATGTAATCAACCAAAAATTAGGCTATCTCGTTCGTGGAGGCGATCCGGATGCCATAGACAGTATTGTTCCTATGGCTTATGGAAATTTAGCTTTAGACCTTATTCTTCAGGGAATACATGGTCGTTTGGTGGTTCTAAAAAATGGAAGATATGATAATGTCCCGATTGAGGTAATAACTCAGAGGGTAAAAAACATAAATGTAACAAAACTCTATAATACACAGCGTTTACGACCTTTTTATAAAAGTTTTGAGATGAAACCTCTATTTTTGATGACAAGTGAGAATTAATAGGGAAAAGTAAAAAATCGTAAGCCAACGAAAAAAAATCTATATAATTTATACCGAATCGATATTATATGAGTTATGCATATTCTTGTAATATTCTGATTAAAAATGAAATAACAGAATTCCTTTCGCTATTCTGATAGCGGTTAAGTTTTAAAAATCACAAAGGTGGAAATTATATTTACTGAGGTAGATTTAATAAGAGTCTTTGTGAATTAAATTAGTATTGAATTAGTAATTAATTAGTTATGTCGAAATATAAAAAAATTGGAGTATTGACCTCAGGTGGTGATGCTCCAGGGATGAATGCCGCGATACGTGCGGTTGTGAGGGCTTGTATCTCCAATGAAAAACAAGTTTACGGTATCCGCCATGGATACAAAGGGATGATTTACGGCTGGATTAAAGAAATGAAATCCAAAGATGTTGCCAATGTTATACAACGCGGCGGAACAATCTTAAAGACAGCTCGTTGTGAGGAATTTAAGACTAAAGAGGGACGACAAAAGGCTTATAATCAGCTAAAAGAGAAAGGGATAGATGCTGTAATTGTAATTGGTGGTGATGGTTCTTTTACCGGTGCCGGAATTTTTTCCAAGGAATTTGATATTCCTACTATCGGCATTCCGGGGACTATTGATAATGATATTTATGGTACGGATTTTACAATTGGTTTTGACACGGCACTAAATACTGTGGTAGAGGCCATTGATAGAATAAAAGATACAGCGAGCTCGCACGACCGGACTTTCTTTGTAGAGGTTATGGGGCGTGGTGCCGGTTTTCTGGCTTTGCATAGCGGAATTGCTACTGGGGCAGAAGCTATACTTATTCCTGAAGAAGTAGGACAGGAAGAAAAGCTAAGAGCTTACTTGGAAGAAGGTAATAAACGTAAAAAAGCATCAAATATTATCCTTGTTGCTGAGGGTAATAATGTGGGTGGTGCACAGGAAATAGCGAATAGAATGGCAAATGAATTTAAAGATTACAGTATTCGGGTAAATGTTCTTGGACATATACAACGGGGAGGATCACCTTCTGCTTTCGATCGTTTTCTTGCCAGTCGCCTTGGTACTGCTGCTGTTGAGGCTCTGATGGACGACCAACGAAGTGTAATGGTTGGCTATCAAAACCATGATGTTGTGCTTGTTCCGTTTAATAAAACGCTAAAAGGCACAAGAGATATTAATAAAAAGTTACTTGATGTAGCTGATGTGCTGAGCATTTGAATTTCTATGAAATTGAAGTTAAAAACTTCGATTAACAATATAATCAACAAAAGCGGTGTTAAAGACTTTGCTAAACAGCATGGTTTTTTGCGTGCTGCGGCAGGGATTGAAGCGGTAGCTCGCCGCAGACAAAGGGCTACAAAAACAGGCAAAAAAGAGTGTAGAAATGGAACTCCTTTTTTGCTTTTTTTTGTGCCCTTTGGCAAGGCGACTATAAGCGAAAAGCCCGTTGCCGCCCCCCTAAATAATTACTAATTACAAATGCTGTTCTACGAGTTCCAATTTCCGAATTCTGATTTTCAAAATCCAATTTATACCGAATCTGTATTCTATTTTCATGTATGCTTTTTACAACACTCTGATTTAAAACAAAATAACATATTTTTCTCTATTTGATAGCGGTTGAGACTTACTTAAACTTTTCTCAATCAAGATGTTTTACCAATGCACCCCATTTTTTATCTACCTTAAAATTATGCTTAAGGAAATAATTTCCAAATAGATAATGTGCCTTTATAGTAGCCACACCGCGTGCAGCCATACGTGTAAAGAAATCATTTATCATAGCAGAACCAATTCTTTTGCCCTGTAAAGGACTTGTTACGGCACTGCCATCTAATAAAACAATATTATTTTCGAGCTCTTTGTAGCTAATACCGGCAATAACACGGTCGTATTTATCAGTAACTACAAAATATTTATCCATTCGGGAAATAGTTTTAGGGTAATTTTCTTCATAGAAAAGTTGGTATAATTTTCCTACTTCCGCAGCCTCGCGAGGTTCACGCATGGTATATACCGACATGTTTTTATCTTTAATCAAGGTCTGAACAATGATTTGCTCTTTGTTCTTATCTACGACTTTAATTATGTCTATTTCCTGATAAAGTTTCATTTTTGGGAATACCATTTTACTAAAAATACGTCGGTCAATAGCCTCATCTAAAGTTGCCTGTAAATCAGATAGCTCGGTTAGTTTTATGGTTTCAGTAGCTGGATTTTGCTCCATTTTCAGTATAAGGGCATCAAATGTTTTGCTTACTTGCTTAGGTGCAGAATCGAAATAGGTATAATGATAAAAATAAAATTGATCTATCTCTTCATATTTGAATATCTTAAACAAATCGAACATTTCGTATAAGGTTTGCTCCTTAGCTTCTTTGGTCGCATCAGGGTTTAGTTTCAACCATTTGTTATACTGTGCTATTGCTCCATGTATTTTTAACGGGAAGTAATGCCGGTCTTTTTGAGCCTCAACAAATTCATCAATTCCTTTCTCTAAACCAAGCGACTGTATATATTCGTCGGTAGAGTTTTTTAGATATTCACGCCATTCTTCCAATAAAAGAAAGGTTTCTTCTATGCCCAAAGCCTCTGTCATGGCGTTGTAAATCCATTTATAGTCTAAATGCGCACTCCCCCACGGATATAGAGCAATGGTTTTCTGATAGAAATTTCGAATCATTGGTACGATTAAATCTTCTATCTTATGATAGATATTATATCCTGTAAGAGAGATGATTATGGCACTTTCTTTAAACTCAAGTTCTGGAACTACGATATTATTTGGAGTTATGGAGCCGGGAACAATATTTCTGGCGCTTATTTTCCATGCCCTGAAAATAACTGCAAAGGACTTAATGAATAATTTATGCCAGGCATAGGGTTGCGAATTTCCTGCCCATTGGTGTATTTCCGACATCTGGCGAATTTTTTCCCAAACGCGCAATCCTCCATGATATTGGCTCGAACGTACACCATTTTCGATATTACTTATTCCTAAGGATGAAAGTACTGGTAAATCAAAGGGATAGTCTGATAAATAGGCATTCCAATATAAATCTGAACCCCTGGTTTTTAAATTTTCATCGCGAGTAACTACTAAATGCAAATCATAATGTTTATTGTTTATACTATTAACGGTAAGCCTGTAGTGCCGAAATTCACTAAACGATTGCAGGCGGGTAATCCAGATACCTTCATCAGGAATTTTATCAACGGTAAATGTTGTTTGGCCAAAAATTAAATGTATAGATTCCTCTAGGAAGAGCGTATCGGTAATTATTTTGCGTAAGCGGTGTTTCTGATTGGCAGGTATGCCATATTCAACAATAATTTTATTTTCCCAAAAATTAATAGGTAGGTTCTCGCGTAAACGTTTCATCTCAGCATCAAATACCAGATATAATTCTCTGAAATATTTTTTAGAGAGTTCTGAAAGTTCTTTATCCTCACGATGTAAAATCCATGCTGCAAATTCCGAACGAATGGATTTATAATATTGTGGATGTTTGATGCCAAAATTAAATAGGAGTTCCAGAATATCTTTAAACTGCTTCTTTGTGGCATCATCGGCAGGCCATTTCATAGATTCGCGATA